>CAXTRL010000361.1:0-3634 GCA_964246575.1 uncultured Armatimonadales bacterium | reverse complement strand
CCGACGCGCTTCCAGCACATTCCAGGGCTGACCGGGGCGTTTTATGTGCTGGTGTCCACCCATGACAACGAAATTGACGAAAGCGGCAGGGCGCAGATCACCGGCAGCGAAACGGCGGAAGTTGCGCCGAAAACGCCGAGTAGTGATGACGTAATGTTGCTGTACCCGGAGCGGGCCTACGCGCCGGGAACGCCGGAAAGCCGCCTGCCGGACCTCTGGCAAGGCTATGACGAGTACCGCGACCGGGTGCTGGGGTTCTTCAGCCACCTTAAGCTGGGGCCGGGCTTTCGCTTCTTTTTGGACCCGCTGACGGACCATTTGGGCTTTGGCGGCGAAGTGGACAGCGTTGTGCCGACATCGGACGGGTATCGTTTGGACTTCGAAGCGTGGCTCGGCAAAAAGTACAACCACAATGTCGATGATCTGAACCGGGGGTGGGGCATCAAGGACCACGACCTGCCGGACTTCACCGTGGCGTCGCGTTGCGTGCCGCTTTGGTCCGGCAGCCGGGGTGCGGCGGCGGTGTACGACCCGGTCAAGAAAACGGCGTATGCGGTACTGAACCAGCATGGGATCGGCGGCCATCTGTGGGGCGACTTGAATGCGTTTCGCCTAGAATCGGTGCGCGGCTACATGAACTCCATGGCCGACGTGCTGAAACGCGGCGTCGCCAATGTCCCCGTGCTGTACGGCTGGGGCGGCAGCAGCAGCTTGTTCACGAACCCTGACGCGCGGGGCGGCTTTGACGGCCTCAGCATGGACAGCGCGGCGGCGGGCGTGTATGCGTTCGCTCAGGCCGAAGACACGCCTCGGACGACCTGGCTGATTTCCAGCGGTGAAGACGCCGGAGCGGCGGATTTGAACACGGATTGGGATGCGCTGAAAGACATCGGGGCGCGGGGCTTTTTTGCGGACTCGGCAGGCGCGGCGGATGCCCGGCGCTTGGGGGATTACGGCGCGGCGATTTCGTTTGAAGCGCGGGATTTGACGGGCCGCCCGCGCATTCTGCCGTATCCCGCCGGAATTGCCGGCCTCGGCGCATCCGTGCGCCATCTTCCGGACGGCATCTGGTGGCTGCCGTCGTACCGTGCCGGAGCTTTGTTCCAAAACGGCGATTCGTTCACGCTCGGCCCGGAGCTGCGCGGCTACAAGCTCAACGACCCCGACGGGACACTGCCGCGCTTTGTGGTCTGGTCCCCGCACGGCGGCGCGATGCAGGCTTCTTTCCCGTTCCCCAAAGACTCGCCGGCGCAAGTCACCGATGCGGCGGGCGTGCCGCTCAAAGTGGACAAGAAAAAAGGGGAATGGGTGGTGCCGGTCGGCTCGGACCCGATCATCTTTTCCCATATCTCGCAGGTGCCGCTGCCGGCGGACGCCGCCGACGCCGCCGACGCCGAAGCGACGCGCCTTTTGAAGCTCGCCAAGCAGCAGGGGCTGCCCACCACGCTGTACGAGCAAAGCTTGTTCAGCATCCGCAACCAGATCCCCACCACGGCGGAAGCGTCCGACCTGCGCTACAATGCCTTTGCCCGCTTCATCAACAGCATTTCCCAGGTGCTTCAGCCGTTTGTCTGGATGGAAGGCGAGAGCGCGAGTTCCTACACGTTTGACTCGCTTGTTTCCGACTCGGAAGCTTCCGGCGGCTCGTACCTGTCGCTGGACACCGACCGTCTGCCCCCCACTTCCACCGGCGACGGCAGCAACGGGTACTCGGCGCAGTTCCAGTTTTCCGTTAATGCCGCTGGCTCTTATGAAATTTGGAGCGCGACCAGTCCGCTGCTGACGTCCTCGCCGTTCACCTACACCCTAGATGACGGCGGCGCGAATACGTCGGAAGACGCGCGACCCGAAGGCGGCGTTTACGCGGGTAAGTTCGTTTGGAACCAACTCGGCAGCGTGTCCCTGGGCCGGGGTCGCCACACGCTCACGATCAGCGTTACCCGTCCCCGCCGCTCCGATGGCCGCTACGTCCTCGCCGTAGACACGTTCTGCCTCAGCCGCGTCCCGTTTCACCCCAGCGGCACCCAGGTTCCCGCAATAGAGCTGCTCCCGCCCCCCGTGGAGCGCGACAAACACGGCAAGCCGGTCCAAAAAAAGGGCAGCAAAGACGACAACGCCGCCACTGACCTGCCGACCCCGACGCCGGAATGAGACTGCCTTCGCGGGCGTCAAGAAAAGACCCTCTTAGTCTTCGCCCGCAAAGGCGGGCGCTTGCTCTTCAAAAGCACGGGGGTTTAGCCCCGTGTAAAGGTATTATTATGATCTCATCAATGGAAGAGTATCAAAGGACGAAAGAATATACTGATCGCCTTCAGCAGATTTTGCTGGGCCTTCGCGTGGCGCACTCTGCCCAGGAGTACGAAACCATGAGCAAAGCCTACTTGAAGGAACTCACGAAAGCGCAGCGGGCAATCGCTGTTTATCTGGCTATGCCCAAACCGACAGCATGAGCGCTACACAAAAGCGGCGTGTCGGTGTGTTTTTGCTTGCTTTTGTCTTAATTATGGCGGTTCTCGTCGTCAGCTACATCCGCGCGACTTGGATTACGGAAAACTCTGGACAAGTGGTAGTCAGAATGCCTACTTGCACAGACGCAAACTATCGAGTATGCCAGCATATCGCCTTAGTTCATCTTGCCCAAGCCATCGACAAATATCCAGACGCGCATCAATACAAGGTGCAAGGTGAATTCAATGGGTAATAGAATGAGCAATCAGTTAGAAGTGCTTGCAACAGATTTAGAACGCTACATCCATTTTTGGACGCCGCGAGTCATCAAGCAAAGCCCCAGTGCTTGGCAGGCGGCAATCCGCATTGCGCTATTTGTTCCATTCTGGTTTGTATTTTGGCCGCAGCTCCTGCTGGTGATTTGGATACGCTGGTTGTTGTCTCGGAAAGCCACCATGTATTAGAACACACGGTTTCATTTATTACGACTTAAAAAGCCGCTCTTGCCATTATTGGCAGGAGCGGCTTTTTCTAATTGTTGGCTTACCCTTCCAGCAGCAAGGCTTCGGGGTCTTCGATGAGGTCTTTGATTTTCACCAAGAACCGGACGGCTTCGCCGCCGTCTACGATGCGGTGGTCGTAGGACAGCGCGACGTACATCATGGGGCGGATGACGACTTCATTATTGACGGCAATCGGGCGCGGCTCGATCTTGTGCAGGCCCAGAATGCCGACTTGGGGGCCGTTCAGGATCGGCGCAGACATCATGGAGCCGAAGATGCCGCCATTAGTGATGGTGAACGTGCCGCCTTGAAGCTCCGGCAAAGTCAGAGAATTGTCGCGGGCGCGTTTGGCGAGATCGGCAATGGCTTTTTCAATGCCCGCAAAGGTTTTCTGGTCGGCGTCGCGGACGACGGGAACGACCAAGCCTTCGTCCGTGCCGACAGCGATGCCGATGTCGTAGTAGCCTTTTTTGACGATTTCTAGGCCCTGGATTTCGGCGTTCAGCAGCGGGAACGCTTTGAGTGCGCCGATAGTAGCTTTGGTGAAGAACGACATGAAGCCGAGGCCAATGCCGTTCTTTTCTTTAAATGTATCTTTGCGCTTGGCACGGATTGCCATTACCGCCGTCATGTCAATCTCGTTAAACGTGGTCAGCATCGCGGCAGTGTGCTGGGTTTCCACG
>CAXTRL010000360.1:0-3635 GCA_964246575.1 uncultured Armatimonadales bacterium | reverse complement strand
CACCCAGGGCACGGACTGCTTGGCAAGGTAATACTGCCGGATGCGTGCGATCTGCGGGTGCGTGATGGAAATGTTCTTGTGGCAGCCCCAGCACACTTCCACCGGCGGATAATTCGCGTAGCGCGAAGTCGCCGCTGTCCAGTGGCAGTAAGCGCACGGGATGTGCAGCTCGTTGACATGAACGTGGTGGTAGAACGCGATGGGCTGAGTCGGACCGGGAGCGCCAACCCAGTTGGTCTTGCGCTCGTGGCTGGTTTCCGGCCAAAAGAAGGCCAAGCTTAAGAGCGCCAGCAAGGCGACGCTGGCAACAGCGGATAGTCGGATGAGTAAAACGCGGCTCACGCCAGAATGTCCCTTTTCTAAAGATTGCCGTTCAGGACACTTGCAAATGCCCCGGCGCGGGAAGAACGATATGCGAAACAACGCGGGAAGATGAAATAAAGCGACAGCGACCGGCAAGCAAAGACTATTCGCCCCTGCGCCGCGTTGTTCTGCTGACGGCACTATTATAGCAGGATTTCGCGCGAAAAAGTTTGGTATTGTGAAACATTGCACAAGCAAAATTTTCGGGTACAATGCTGACACGATGGACGATTTCAGCCCGCACCAAATGATCACGCTGTGCCTTGTCTTTGTCGGCATCCATGTGATTGCCGTGCCATCGTTTTTGTGGGCGATGAAGCACCGGCAGTTTGTGGGGCGCGAGCAGAAAGAATGGAATTTAGAAGCGGAGTCGCCGGAAGCGCCGCTTCTGCCGCTTGGTCCTGCTCCGCTGCCGACTAAAGCGCGGGTCATGCTGGGCATTTTGAGCATTCTAGCCGTGCTGATGCTGGGCGCAGTTGTTTTCACTTTAGTTGTCGCGCTGCACGCCGTGGCGCATCCAGCCGCCGCATCACCTCAATTCTAGTTTGTTCGGCTTACTTTTTACGTTCAAGGGGAAGTTTATTATGGCGATCATGCAGGGCGCTGACACTTGGTTCTGGTTTTGGATAGTGATGATTGTCCTGGGTGCGATGACTTTGGCAACCTGGTATTATGTCATTATCGGGCGCGACCGCCCGGTCCGCAAGCAGCGGCGCGGCGCGGAAACAGTGGAGCGCTACGGCACCATTGAAGAAGATCGTTCGCCGACGCCCAAGTTTCTGACGCTCACCTACATTGGCGTCGCCGTGTGGGCCGTCGCTTATGTCATCTGGACCGGCATCAACGGAATAGGAATGTAGAACAGATATGGCAAACGAATTGGTGCGCTGGGGCGGGCTAGATGCAGACGGCTATTTTGAGCGGCACGAACCCGACACAATTGATGACAACGAGCAGTGGGACATGCCGCCGGACCAGCCGCGCCCCCGGACCGACAACAACTTCAGCGCCCAGCGCCGCCGCACAGGCCATGCCGCAGACGTCGCCGAGGCCGACGCCGCCGACGCCCGCCGCCGTGGCGACAAAGATTTTGCGTTCACGCGCGAGAGCGACGCCGCCGACCTGCGCCAAAGCCCGTGGGACTGGGGCGACTTTCGCACTTGGGCCATTATTGTCGGCATGTGCGTCGGCGTCTTTTTGTTCACCGCCTTTGTGTATTTCATGCCGCATGGCCGCCATGCCCAGAACGACGGCCCGGAGCCTGTGCCGGACATCCGCGTTTACTGATTCTCGAGCAAGCTTTTCTTTTAGTAGATTGTTCTTTTAGGAAGACTTTTCATGGCTGCATTTTCTTCGGTGTTTAGCTCGCTGCAAAAGATACTTGACCCGCCGGTTCAGCCGACACGCCTGATTGCGGAGCATCGCGTGCGCTTGTTTGCCGCCATTGGCGCGGGCGGAATTGGCGCCGTGGTATTTTTGGCAGGCTACTACCTGACGCTGGGCCTGTTGCCGTCGGCATTTGCCTACCCGACAACCGAGTATCCCGTGTCGGCCTGGGCGCACCGGGCGGATTTATCGCAGTTTTTGGGATCGTTTTTGTACCCGCCGCTGCCGTCGCCACTGACCTGGTGGATTGGCTTCCTGGCGCTCGGCGGCCTGCTGACAAGCCTCGGCTTAGTGTATGCGATTTTGCTGGCCTGGTCGCTTCAGTGGTCCAGCACGGGGAAAGGCGTCGGCGTCGGCATTGGCCTCTTCGTCGGCCTCGGCCTTACGCTGACTACCGCAAACGGCCTGCACCCGGCCATCATGCGGAACACGTTCCCCGACACCGGCCTGTTTTTGGTCGGCTGGTCGTCGTGGGCCACGCTTCAGCTCTTCGTGCTGTCTGTCTTGTACGGCACCGTGCTGGGAACGCTGTATCAGCGCTTCACCGCCAAATAATGATCTTCTGTTCCTGTTGGGGTTACTTCTCGGCGACCTCACGCAGTGTGTGGCAAAGGTCTACCGACGCTTCAATTTCTTCCCGACGAATAGATACGCTTTCGACATTGACCCCCAGCGGCACCCCATTCCTTCCCGCCGCTTCCAAGATTTGGGATAAATTGGACGCGCAGATTTTCAGCGACTCCGTCAGCGGCGCGTTGGAAGACAAAAGCGCTTGCTCCGTTTCCGCCGGAAATGAAACCCCCAGCCATTTCATAAACCTCAAAGTCGCCGCGCTCCCGCAGGGCGTAAACGTTAAAACAATCCGCTGCGGGTCAGTTCCTCGTTCACGGCAAAGACGGGCGTAGTTTTGCAGGAGCCGAACCGAAGCGTCCGGCGCGTAAACCGCCTGCGAGATGAAATACCGGCACCCTGCCTCCGTTTTTGCCAGCAGCCGCTCGCTTTCGCTCCGCCCTGGCCGGTGACGCTCCGGGATCACGACGCCGCCCAGCGTGAAGCCGCACGGATGGCTTGACGCTTCCCGGATCGCCTGCGGCAGTGGGACCCCGGCTGGCCTCGCCGCCGAAGCGGCCCGCCCGACTAGCGACAAGCAGCGGGGACCGTCCTGCGCCCGGCTCGCTTCATCCAGCCACGCCCGCCATTCTCCTTCACTCAGTGCCGCGACGCACTTGTAGCAGATTATCTCCCGGCCCGTCGCCGCCTGGAGAAGCCCCGAATATGTCTGCGCTTCCAGCGTCGGCAGGAACGGAAACGGGCGCGGCTCCTGGGTGCGTCCGCTTTCGTCCTGGACATCATAGACCACTATCCCGTCCAGTTCTAATTCTGCCGTTCGTCCCGCCAGCCGGGAAGCCGCCCGCGCGATCCGCTCCGGGGCCGCGTCGGCGCGGGGCGGCGTGGTGCCGTACAAAAAAACAAAACGGCGCGTATCACGCAAAGCCTCTGGAAGACTCATGGCGTTTCTTCTCTTTTCTGCTGTTGCAGACAGCAAAAAGCCGGGGCATCCATTCTGGATGCCCCGGCTTTTAGGGACTGCTTAGTAGCGGTCGCTACCGCCGCCGTAGCCGCCGCGGTCTCCGCCGCGTCCTCCACCGCCGCCACTGCGTCCACCACCACCGCCACTGCCGCCACCGTAACCACCACCACCGCCACTGCCGCCACCGTAACCACCGCCGCCGCCGCTCCCGCCGCCGTAGCTTCCGCCACCGCCACCATAGCTGCCCCCGCCACCGCCGCCGCCGTAACCGCCGCCTCCACCACGGCTGCCACCTCCGCCGCCGCCGCCTTCACGCGGGCGAGACTCGTTGACGACCAGGGCGCGACCGCCGACA
>CAXTRL010000359.1:0-3643 GCA_964246575.1 uncultured Armatimonadales bacterium | reverse complement strand
GTAAGAAAAGATGAAGATAAGAAGGGCAAGCCCCAACGCGGCCTTATCCATTCTTAAATATGGCTCCCCTCTCTCGTTCCGACGGGGGAGGGGTTGGGGGTGGGGGCCAGCCTTTTTCCGGGTATCCTCCCCCCATGCAAGACTCCAATGCCTCATCTTTAAATGACCCGCCCCCAACTAACCCGCCGCTCACGGACGCCCAGTTTGCGCGGATTGCACGCGCTTTGGCGGAGCCGCGACGCCGCCAAATCCTGCACCAAATCGGCGCGTGCCGCGACGCGCTGCCTTGTTCTACGCTGCCGCAAACCCATTCCGTGAGCGCGGCAACACTGTCACACCATATCAAAGAATTGGAAGCGGCAGGGCTGATTGAAATCGTTCGGGAAGGCAAGTTTGCGACGCTTGTGTTTCAGCGCGGCGTTCTGCGGGCGTACTTGGAGAAACTGGCCGAAATATAGCGCGGCTTGGTGGGAACTTCTATTTGTTTGAGTTGGTTGCAACAGTTAGACGTGCATCTAACTGAGGCACGTTCTGAACCAAACCATCGGCAGGAGAAAATTACAGATGACAGATTTGAGCGGGAAAGTCGCGGTCGTGACCGGAGCATCCAAAGGAATCGGGGCGGGCATCGCCAAGACGCTGGCGGCGGCGGGGGCTGCCGTCGTCGTCAATTATGAGTCCGACAAGCAAGGTGCGGACAACACCGTTGCTGCGATTGAGCAGGCGGGCGGCAGGGCGGTTGCTGTGCAGGGAGATGTGTCCCAGGCCGCCGATGTGGCCCGGCTGCTCGCGGAAACAAAGAGTGCCTATAGTCAGCTTGACATCTTGGTCAACAACGCCGCCGTTTTTTCGTTTGCGCCTTTGGAAGCCATCACCGAAGACGAGTTCCACCGGCAGTTTAACATCAATGTCCTCGGCACAATTTTGGCGACGCAGGAGGCCGTGAAGCATTTCAGTCCGAGCGGCGGCAGCATTGTCAATCTTACCTCCGTTGCAAGCACCAGCGCGATGCCGGCGTCCGGCGTCTATGCAGCGTCCAAAAGCGCTGTGGATACATTGACGCGAGTTTTTGCCACTGAGCTGGCCTCAAAGAAGATCCGCGTGAATGCGGTTGCGCCCGGCCCGACCGAGACCGAAGGGGCAGCGGCTCTGGAGATGCCTGAAGGGATGCGGGACGCTATGGTCGCGTCCATTCCGCTGGGACGCATCGGGCAGCCCGACGACATCGCCAAAGTCGTTTTGTTTCTTGTTTCCGAAGACTCGGCCTGGATCACCGGCGAGCGGATTACGGCCTCCGGCGGCCAGCGCTGACACAGTAGACAGAAAGCCCCGGCTCAAGCGGCCGGGGCTTTTATATGTCAGCCCGGCCAAACTTGCAGGGCCATTCGGGCCACTTCCAAAAGTTCGTCCCGGCTTGCGCCGCTGAGGGCGCTGATGCCTAAGCCCCGCACCACAGTCACGAAGTACCGGGCCAATCCGGCGGCATCCGTATCCGGCGCAATTTCTCCCTCGGACACGGCACGCTCGAGCCGTGTCCGCAGCCCGGCTTCATCCCTTTGGCGGCAGGCAGTGACTTCCCGGCGAATAGGGTCCGCGTCTTCCGCGCTGAACAGCGTTCCCTGGGTGATCAGGCACCCCGCCGGGTTCTTCGGGTCGGTCAGCAGGTCAATTGCCCCCCCCAGCAGCAGTTCCACAGACTTTCGTGCGGACGGCGCATTCGGAACCGCCTGCATGTAAGCCGCCGGTCCCCGGACGTAACGCTTCAGCGCCCGGCGAAACAGCGCTTCTTTGCCGCCAAACGCGGCGTACAAACTGGGGCGGTTGATGCCCATCGCAGCAGTCAAATCCGACAGGGACGCGCCTTCGTAGCCTTTTTGCCAAAAAACTTGCAAGGCCGCATCAAGCGCCTGATCGGCATCAAACGCACGCGGACGCCCGCGCGGTTTGGAAGCGTCTTCAATAATCATAGTGGTTACCAAAATTATTATACCTGCCGGTAAAAAATAAATAACAACCTATTGACAATTTCTGTACCATTAGGTATATTTAGTTTATGTACCTAATAGTACATAAATATGAAGGAAACAAATAATGACCCGCAGTCCAGTAGAAGTCGTTCAAGCCGTTCTCGCCAACCCAACCAGCATTGAAAACATCCGCGAGATTGCTGCGGAGAATGTGACTTATGTGTCGCTGAATTATGACAACGCCGAATTGAAAAAAGTCCTGCCCTGGACCGGCACCGGCCCGGAAGCTATCGTCAATGTTTTTACCAATGTCGGCAAATACTGGGCGAATCTGGCGTTTGACATCCAAGAAATCTTCGGCTCCGGCGAGAATGTCGCAGTGTTCGGCAGCCTGACCTACAAATCAAACACGCTTGGCAAAATCACCCATTCGCCGTTTTCCATTTGGACAAAAGTTGCAGGCGGCAAAATCGTTTACATGCAGTTCTTGGAAGACACATTTGGATCTGCCTCGTCATTCCGGTCCGGCGGCTCCTGGCACTTTCAAAGCAACCCAGACGGCGGCGAGGTCACGGTCGGGCTTGAAGAAGATTAGGAAGAAAACTAGGAACGTGCTTTAGGCTCCAATGGTTCCGGCGGTACACGCTTGGCGGCTGGAAGAAGCGCTTTTGGAACGCCGCCGTGAAATGCGCGGCACTTCCGTATCCGCAGGACAGTGCGATTTCAAGGACGCTCAAATCCGTGTCGCAAAGCAGGGACGCGGCAGCATCAAGCCTGATTTGAACGAGGTAACGGTGGGGAGTAATGCCAACCCGTTCCTTGAAAAGACGCCCAAAGTGAAAGCGGCTGACGCAGGCTTCGCGTGCGAGCTGATCCAGAGAAAGAGGCTCCGCGTAATGCGCTTCCATGTATTCCAAAACATGCGCCAGGCGGCGGTCTGAGAGCGTTCCCGGAGATCTTCGGTCACGAGACAAGTCCGGCCATCCGGCCTGCGCGGAAAGCAGGTGCGCCGCGAGAAACTGAGCGGCGGACTGCGCGTAAAGATCGGGTGCTCCGTTTTGGACTGCGTCCGCAAGCGACAGCGCCAGCCGCGAAATGAGGGGATCGGTGAACGAGAGAGAATTGAATGGCTGAGTTCGCGCGGGTGCGCCCGCGCGGCGATACTCGTCCTGCACATCCGAAAAGAAGTGCTGCGGGATGTACAAGTGTAGCGATTCAGCAGGAGCCGATGTCAAAGACTGCCAGCGCAGCCGGTCCGCCCGACCTCCTGTGGTCATGCTCACGCTGCCGGGCCGGTACACGGCCTTGCGCCAGCGTCCCCCCGAAAAGCTTTGGACATCGCGGCATCCGCCCGTGACGACAACAATGAGCTGATCGGGCGTTGGGCGCGTCTCAAAAGCGTCCACGCTGCCGGAAGACTCGAACTTCTGCACCAGGAGCGATGTCCATCCTGCTGCGAGGCTGCACAAAAGCTTGCGCCTGGGCAGGGCAAATTCGCAGGCTTCACTTGCCGCTGAAAATCTTCCGGTTTCTTTGGACGCCGTCATGCAAAATCCCTTTCCAGCAAACGTCTTCCACTGCGCCAAGCATCCCTAACGAGCCAGCATCGCATTATTCCGATAAATTATAGCATTTTCTGAATAAAGATGCTTGGGCGGCTCCTGTCATAATTTATT
>CAXTRL010000358.1:0-3660 GCA_964246575.1 uncultured Armatimonadales bacterium | reverse complement strand
GTGGCGCTGGCGGCGGAGGCGGAGCAGGAGGCGGCGGCGGGGCTTAACCCAAGCGCTTCCGACGCTCATTAGGGACTTTCTACAGGCCCGCTTGAACGCGAGAGTTTTTCTCGTTCAAGCGGGCCTTTGCATCGGGTACAATTTCGGGCATGAAAGTCACTGTTCTCGGCTGCGGCACGTCCCACGGCGTTCCGATGATTGGCTGCGACTGCGTGGTCTGCACTTCCCCCGATGCTAAAAACAAGCGCCTGCGTCCAGCGATTTTGGTCACGGCAGACGACGGCGCGAACATTTTGGTGGACACGCCGCCGGAAATGCGGCTGGCATTTCTGGCAAACCATGTGCGGCGGCTGGACGCGATTTTTTACACCCATTCCCACGCTGACCATGTGTTTGGGCTGGACGACGTCCGCACGTTCAACTACCGTTCGGGCCTGCCGATGCCGGTGTATGCCGAAGCAAGCGTTTTGGACGATCTGCGGCGCATTTACAAGTATATCTTTGTGGAAACCCAGGCCGGAGGCGGCAAGCCGCAGGTGACGTTGACGCCGATCCAGCCTGGCGACGCCCTGGCACTGCATGGCGTGGACATCCTGCCCCTGCGCGTCTGCCACGGACGCCTGCCGATTTTGGCCTACAAGTTCGGCCCGCGCTTTGCGTATGTGACTGATGTCAGCGAAATCCCCCCTGAAACCTGGCCGCATCTAGAAAACCTAGACCTGCTGATGCTGGACGCCGTCCGACGCGAACCGCACGAGACGCATTTCCATTTAGACGCCGCTTTGGAAACAATTGCCCGGCTTCGGCCTAAGCGCACGCTGCTTACCCATTTGTCTCACGATTACGACTACGCCGCTACCAATGCCGCGTTGCCGCCGGGCGTTGAGCTGGCATATGACGGCCAAACCATAGACTTGTAGGGGCAAGCTCTGCCCCTGCCATCTTCTGCAAGATTTTCCGAAAAATTACTGCTAAAAAATTAGCAGAAACGCTTGACAGAACGCCCGCGGTGTGCTAAATTATTAGCATGAAGTCAACCAAACTTTCGGACAGCAGCCTCAGCCGTCGCGAACGGCAGATTATGGACATCGTGTACCAGTTGGGACGCGCCACCGCCGCCGACGTGCAGGCTTCCCTGCCCGACCCGCCTTCGTATTCGTCAGTCCGCGCCCTGCTTGGCATCTTAGAAACGAAAGGCCACCTCAAGCACATTAAAGACGGCGCTCGGTACGTTTATCTGCCCACCCGCCCCCGGTCAAACGCCGCCAAGTCCGCCCTGCGCTCGGTGATGCAGACGTTCTTCGGCAACTCTGTGGAGCAGACAGTCGCCACCCTGCTGTCAGTTTCCGACACGCCGCTGTCTCCCGAAGAACTGGCGCGGCTTTCTGCTTTGATAGACAATGCAAAAGAACTTGACGGCACGAAAGAGGCAAACCCATGACACTGCTGCTGATGCTGCTTGTGAAAAGCTTTTTCGTGTTCGCGCTGTCCGGCGCGGCCCTGCTTTGCCTGCGCCGAGCGTCGGCGTCGGCCCGTCATCTGGTCTGCCTGTTGACGCTGTCCGCGCTGCTGGCCCTGCCGCTGTTTTCCTGGACGCTCCCCGGCTGGCAGGTGGCCGGGCTGTCTTCCACAAACCGGGTTCCCGCTGTCGGCAATGTAGGGGCGCTGCTTGCCGCGCCCTCTGCTCCTAATCCGCTTCCTTATCCTGCTGTGCCTCATTCCGCTGCATCTACGGAGGCACGGGAAGCAGCAAGTCAAGGGGGCGCGGCAAGCAGCGCCCCTACGGGGCTGGAAAGAAAGGCTGGGCATCGTTTCTCCTGGTCCTTTGTTTGTCTCGCCTTCTACGTCCTCGGCGTTATGCTGGCAAGCCTGCGCCCGCTGATTGGCTTGTGGGGCATCGCTTACCTGCGCCGCGCCTGTGCCTCCGTCACGGACGCACCGACGCTTAGCATTGCTGCGGACTGCGCCGCCGCGCTTCGTTTGCTGCGCCTGCCGCTTCTGTGCCGGGCCGACGTGTCCGTGCCGATGACCTGGGGCGGACGCCGCCCCGTAATTGTGCTGCCGTCTGGGTCGGAAGGGTGGCCCGCAGACCGCCTGCGCTCGGTGCTGCTGCACGAGATGGCCCACGTTAAGCGCCACGACTGGACTTGCCACCGCCTCGCCGACCTTGCCTGCGCCGTCTACTGGTTCCACCCACTCGTGTGGCTCCTCGCCCGCCGCCTGCGGGCCGAAAGCGAGATCGCCTGCGACGACTTGGTACTGTCGTCCGGCATCGCCGCCCCAGACTATGCCCGTCACTTGCTCGACATCGCCCGCGCCCTGCCGCCTACATCTCGACCGCCCCACCCTGCCGCCATCGCAATGGCCCAAACCCCGCACATCCAAAGGAGAATACTCATGGTCTTAGACACCACCCAGCGCCGCACGTCCCCGCACCGCTTTCTGACGCTTGCCGCCGTCGCGGGAGTCGCCGCACTTGTTCCGCTGGCAATGCTAAGACCTGCCACTAAAGCGCAGGCCGCACCACCGCTCAGTACGCCGCAGACAGCGCAGGGCAAGACGTCTGAAGCGCCGCCGTTCAACTGGGCTCTGGAAAGGCAATATGCTCTGGAAAATGGCAGGTTTATGCGCGGTCAGCGGTTTTCACCGCAAGAAGCGGCGGTGCAGGAAAAGCAGACCGCAGCCAACCCTAATGACTATGCCGCGCATCTTACCCTGCTCGGCTACTACCTAAATAGCACAATCTACAACAAGCCCCTGTCAGCGGCGGCGGCAGCGCCGGCCTACCGGCAGCAAATATTTTGGATGATCCGAAACCACCCGGAGTCGCTGCTGTTTTCGCGGGCAGACCTGGGACTTCCTCGGCGCATGATGTCGGCGGCTTTTGCGAAGGACACAGAACTCTGGCAGGCACAAATTGCCAGTCACCCCAGCCGCGCCGACATCCTCGGGAATGCCGCAGAGTACTACTTGCTTCACAACAAAGCGCTTGCGGAAACATATTTGCTTCGGGCGCAAGCACTGGAACCCCAGAACTCAAAATGGCCCGGCAAGTTAGGGGAGTTGTACCGGCTGGAAGGGGAAGGGCCGCATCCGTCGGCAGAGGTTATCCAACAGTCAGCTAAGAAAGCACTGATCGAATACGAGAAGGCTGCGATGTTGGCAAACAAAACGTCTCAGCCCAGCACGTCCGCAGACCTGGCGAAAACGGCGTTTGACGCCGGGGAGTACAACAAAGCACGTCAATATGCAGATGCTTTGCTGATGCGGAGCCAGAGCAAGCAGCCCACTGGATTTGATTCCAGTGACGACGCACACGCAGCAAACCTTGTTTTAGGCCGGCTGGCTCTGCATAATGGAGACATAGCGGGAGCAGAAGCGCATCTTTTGGCGATGGGCCGCGTTTCTGGCTCGCCGGTACTGGACTCGTTCGGTCCCAACATGCAGCTTGCCCAAGACCTGCTGGAACGCGGGGACCGGCAGCCGGTACTGGCGTATTTTGATGAGTGCGCGAAGTTTTGGACTTATCAGCCAGCCAAAGCAACGCTGGCGACATGGACAGCACAAGTGAAGCAAGGCGAGATTCCAGACTTTCAAGGCAACCTGGTCTACTAAGCCAGTGCAGACAGCATCGGCAGATCGGCGGCGAAGTGGCAGGCG
>CAXTRL010000357.1:0-3667 GCA_964246575.1 uncultured Armatimonadales bacterium | reverse complement strand
CTCAGCCCCAGCCAGTACCGGGAATGGCAAAAGCTGCCGCCGTCCTGATAAGGATGGGGTAAGACGCCCCGCCGTGAACGGCAGGTCTGGCGGCGCGGACGCCAACCGCACGGTGTGCGGAAGATTGTAATCGTGGTTATGTTTCTTTGTCCGGTCGCAGACCGATTGGCGTCCGCGCCCCCAGACCTGCCGTTCACGGCGGGTGTCCTATGTCATTTTTTAACTTTTCTTAGAATACTATGGCCCTTTCAGAGACTTACATCAGAAAAACCACGCCGGTGGCCCTGCCGAAAGCCGTTGTCACCCATGCCGGGCGGCGCGACAGCTATCAGCTTGCGCTGGCTTTAGACGAAGGCCATCTTCTGGAGTCGCTGATTACCGACTTTTACTGGAACCCGGCTGTGTACTCAGCGCTGAAAGCCGTGCTGCCGCACCGGGGAGTGCCGGAGCGGATCTGTCCCGGCCTGGACTCCCGCCGGGTCCGGCTTGCGCCCAAAGCCGTGCTGGCCGATGTCGCCATGAAGCTGATTCGCGGCAAAGACTGGCACGGCTACAAAGATGCCGCTCTCGGCGGCGCGGCTCGGCGGCAGGCGATTCAAACCCACTCGGCCTTGTTCTCTTACAGCTACTACGCACATTCAGCGTTTCGCCGGGCCGACCCCAATCTGCAATACCGATTCTTATTCCAGCTTCATCCGCACCCGCAGTCGGTTCAGGAAATACTGGCGGAAGAAATGGAGCGCACACCGATGGCGCGGGCCAGCCTGCTGATGGAAGCGGAAATGAGCCTGCCCCCAGACGCTTTTGCGCGGATGGCGGAAGAAGCGCAGCTTGCCAACGGCTGGGTCGCCGCCAGCCGGTACACGGCGCAAACGCTGGCCGCAAGCGGCGTACCCGCCGATAAAATCCATGTCGTGCCGTATGGGGTCAGCTTGACCCAGTTCCCGCCGCGCCCCCGGCCTCCCGCCGAAGACGAGCCGTTCACGATCATTTATGTCGGCAGCTTGATCCAGCGCAAAGGCTTGTCGTACCTGCTGGATGCGGTGCGGGCGCTCCAAAAGAATGACATGAAAGTTCGGCTAGTCCTGCGCGGGCGGGGCGGGGTAGACCGGGAACTGCTGCGCCATTACAGCGACATTGATTTTGACCTGAAGCTCGGGGTGCCGCTGTCGGAGCTGGTGCGGGATCTGCACCAAAGCGACGTGTTTGTGCTGCCGTCGTTGACGGAAGGCTTTGCCCAGGTGATCTTGGAAGCGATGGCCTGCGGCCTGCCGGTCATCACGACCGCCAATACCTGCGCCCCAGACGTG
Organism: uncultured Armatimonadales bacterium; assembly: GCA_964246575.1. Lineage (GTDB taxonomy): Bacteria > Armatimonadota > Armatimonadia > Armatimonadales > Capsulimonadaceae > JANXMY01. The sequence continues at coordinate 2,357 of CAXTRL010000357.1, read as the reverse complement.
ATGACCGAGGGCAGGCACGGCTTTATTCTGCCAATCCGAGACAGCGGCGCGATTGCGGAAAAGCTGGTTTGGGGCAGGGAGCATCGGGAGACGCTGGCCGAGATGGGCCGGCAGGCTGCCGCGCAGGCTGGCTTGTTTTCTTTGGAGCGGTTCCGGTCCGGGGTGCGGGAAGCGTACCGCGCGATGATTGAAAGCCCCAATTAAAATTGGATAAGCCAATTTTGATGAGTTTAAGTTTGAGTAGCAACTTATGAACGATGCTGTGATTGCGCTGACAATTGACCTGACGGTGTTTACGCTGTGCGCGTTCTTTTTGCTGAAGCTGGGACGGCTGACGGCAATGCACCCGGCGACGACTTACCTGTTTTTCCACTTGTGGGTTGTCACAAAGCGCCTGGCTGAGCTGTCCCTCGGCAGCCCGCTGTCAGCGATCTTCCCACATCAGCCTATCGGCCTTGTGGAGATTACGCGGGCTTCGTTGATGTTTGACGCGGTCCTGGTCGTGATGACGGTGGCCTGGGTGATCACTTCCGCCGTGGATTTCAAGAACAACGGCCCGCTGCCGGCGCTGGGCTACGAAAAAGCGCCGAACCTTTCCAGAACCTACGTTGTCGGGTTTGCACAGCTAATGATCCCCCTCGGAATTGTCGGCTTGATCAAATCCCACGGCGGCGGGACAGGGGACGCCGACTGGGACAAGTCTGCGGCCAGCAACCTGACCGGCTTGTTCCTGCCGCTGAGCTTGATGCCGTTCTTTTACTGGTACGGCCCGAAGCTCTGGGTGCTGGCGTATGCCGCCGCAATCGATGTTCTGTGCGAGATGATGATGGGGCAAACGCGCTGGCTGCTGCTGCTGCCCACCATTTTCTGCTGTTATGCGTATTTGTCGCGCACTGGGCAGAAGTGGCCGCCGCGCAAAGTCGTCATCTTTCTGGCAGTCCTCGGTGCGCTGTGGCTGCCCGGCAAGCAGATCAACAAAGTGATCACTTACGGCGGCAACATCACTGATGTCGCGCAGGTCGTGACGACGATTTGGACCAACTCCGCTACCGAAAGCAATTCCCCGGACACCCAGTTTTTGGACATGGCGGCCATGACCGTTAGCCTGCTGGATGCCAAAGGGGACTTTTATCATGGCGAAACGATTTGGCCCGCCTTGTGCAACTTTGTTCCCCGGCCCTTGTGGCCCGATAAGCCGGTTCCTTACCAGTGGGAATACGATATTTCGACCAAAGACCGCCCGATGCAGACGTATGGCATGACCCCTTCCATTATGGGCGCGGCGTATGTGGACTTCGGCTACACGGGAATTGTTGTTGAGCCGCTTTTGTTTGCTTTGTTTCTCGGCTGGGCTTACTTTAAGGCGTTTCGGAGCAGCTACTACTCGGTAGCCCGGTTTGCGTACCTGGTGATGGCCTGTACGCTGTTCCAGCCTCTGCGGGACGGCATTTACTCGTTTTTTATCTGCAACTTCGCCTGGATGTCGCCTATGGTCGTTATTGTCCTGCTGCACCTGATTTTGCCGACGCGGTCATCGCGCCTGCGGCCAAGATACCCCAAGCCGGCCTGGCTCCAGCCTGCCGGCGCAGACAATCAAGTGACCCAGTCCCGTTTGTAGTGACCCCGTCCCGTTCGTAACGCCGGTTATTGAAAAGCAAATGAGTAACACAACTTCGAAAACCGTCATTGGAACCTGGCTTCATGCGGAACCGAAAGGCGCGGAAAGCCGCTACCCGCAGGTCGGCGGCGCTTCCTCCTCGTCTGCCTTTCAGGACATCTACTGGCGGTGCGTCGCCTTGTTCTTTGCGTCCAGCGTCCGGCACAACCCGGAGGCGGTCCACAGGCTGTTCACAACGGTGGCAAGCGTTCCCGATGTCGGCGATTTTTCGACCAGCCGGTTTCTCCAAAGCTTGGGCGTGGAAGTCATTCAAGTCCCGTTTACTTACCTGCCGCCGCCAGGATATTACGGCGCGTGGCGCAACCAATTTTACATTCTGGACATCATCAAGTATTTGGACTGCCACGGCGGAGCGGACGAGCAGTACATTGTGCTGGACTCCGACTGCGTTTTCACGGCGTCCATTGAGCCGCTGAGCCGGGACCTCAGCCGCAGCGGCCTGCTGGCGCTGGATTTGAATTTGCCGCTGGACGAAGACATCAACGGCTTGACCCAGCGCGACATGAAGCGGATCTTTGAAGAGCTGGGCCAGCCTTGCCCAACTGAAGCCGCCAGATATTACGGCGGCGAGTTTTTCGCGGCGACTTCTGAAGTGATCCATCAGCTTGCCGCCGAAGTGGAGCCGCTGTGGGGAACTTGCCTCGCTCGCTTTGCGGCAGGAAAGCCGAAGTTCAACGAG
>CAXTRL010000356.1:0-3679 GCA_964246575.1 uncultured Armatimonadales bacterium | reverse complement strand
GGCCTCAGCCTTCCCGCGCGACGCCTGCGCCTACCGCCGTGCTGGATGAAGGCGAAGACGACTTTGAAGCTCTGATTGGCGGCAGCGCCCTGCTGGATGCAACCGAAGATGATCCCTTCGGCGACGATCTGCCCGCAGAGCCGAAGGCCGCCGCGCCCAGATCGCCGGCTGCCGCAAGTGCGCCAAGCGCCGCTCCGGCAGGAACGCCGGCCTGCGTGAGTTGCGGCAAGGCCTTGACCAAAGCGCAAATGGAGCTGTCGGTCCGCAACTATGGCGAAGCGTTCTGCCCCGGCTGCCAGCGGGACAAGACCCGCCGCCCGGCACTCGCCGAGCGATAAAAAGCATAGCACAAACGTGAACAAAGCGGCCCAGTCTCTCAGAGACCGGGCCGCTTTTGCATCTTAATATAGCTTGCTCACTCAGCGTGACGCGACCAAGGGCCGGTGCGAAGCGTGAACAATCTGAGCAATGACAGACGGGTTAGTCACGGGAATTTGAAGATGCTGGCCGGGAAAAAGAGGCATGGTGCCGGTCAAATGATTAGCGCGTGCAATCTGGTCTTCACGCTCCAAAATGTAGGTGTTGGGGTTGCCATAGCGCCGTGCCAAGAGGGTTAGCGTATCGCCGCGCTTAACGACCTTCGAGATGATCACCGTCTGCGGAAGCGTCTGGCTGCTATAATTCTGCTGGACGGAGTGAACGAAAGACGACGCAGAAGTGGCAAGAAAAAATCCAATCGCGGCGGAAGCTGCCGAAGCCAGCAGCACATTCTCAAAGCGGGCGAAGGGCTTGCAGTGCTTCAAAGGCTGCTCCTGCGTAGGGTCTTGGGAAAGATCTTGCGTAAAGTCTTGAAGCACGAGCTGGGGCTGTGAACGAAGCGCTTCCGAGCGATCCGTAGAACGATCATTACACCTGTCAATCATCGAAACCATAGTCAATTCTCCTCACAATGCAGCGCGCCACACACGAACAGCGGAAGCAAACATTAGTTTGTATTCAATGCAGTATACTCAACATCTAGCACGGTGTCAACATTATTTTGCCCATCTATACTAAAAAACAAACAAAAGTTTGCATAAGTTCCGGGCCATCATGGTATAATCCCCCCGGAACACACTTATTCATTCTTATTCGTCTTTATTCCGTTCCACTCACTTTATTTCATTTATCTCTTAAAGGACTCATCATGCAAGCACTCACTGACAAGCAGAAGCAAATTCTTGATGTCATTCGCACTCATATCGAGCAGCGCGGCCATGCGCCGACGGTGCGCGAAATCGGCAAAGAAGTCAGCCTCAGCTCAAGCTGCACCGTCAAGAAGCATTTGGACAGCCTGGAAGCCAAAGGGTTCCTGCGCCGGGACCGCTACAAGCGGGGACTGGACCTCATGGAAGGCGGCGAGCGGCTGTCCATGGGACGCTCGGTGTCGGTTCCCCTGCTGGGCCGGGTGGCAGGCGGCGCACCAATCACGGTAGACGCGCAGCCCCACCCGGAAATGCTGCCGATCCCGGTGTCCCTGCTGCGGCGCGGCGATCAGGGCGGGCGGGATTTGTTTGCCCTGGAAGTGTATGGGAACTCGATGCGGGATGCAGGGATTGGGGACGGCGACATTGTGGTTGCCCGCCGCCAAAGCACCGCCGACGACCGGGATATTGTCGTGGCGCTGCTGGGCGAGGAAACCACGGTGAAGACGTTCTACCGCGAAGCCGGCGGCATCCGGCTCCAGCCGGAAAACCCGGACTACGACCCAATTTACGCCGACGAGGTCGTCATCATGGGCAAAGTCGCGCTGGCGATCAAACGCTTTAGCTAAACGGCAGAAGTTAAGCCTAAAGAAATGCCGGGGTTGTAGAAAACCCCAGCAAAGAAGCGTCCTTCGGACAAAGATATAGGACCGAAAATTGGCCCCTCCTTGTCCGGAGGACATGTCCTGCCGGGGTTTTCTACAACCCCGGCTCTTCAAATATGTGAGGTTGTTCTACGCCGCCGCAGGAAAACCAGCCCGGCGGTGTAGGACGCCAGCCCAATCACCCCATATGCAATGCTTGTGCCGACCCAAAGCGGATATTCCCCATAGCCGATCATGCCGGCAACGGCGCTGTCCCGGTCAAAAGTAGGTCTTGGGTTGACGGTATCCGCGAACTCAATAACGGGAACATACGGGCATAAGTACAGGGAATTAACGCCGGGGCTGCTCGCGGCGAGCGCTGCGTCCCGGCCGCTCAACGTGGCATAGGTGAAGAACGGTAAAGCGACGGCAAGCACGACAACAAGATACAGCAGGACCAGGGACGACCAGCGGTTGTTCAGCAGCGCGGACAGCAGAAACCCCAGACCGCTGAGACCTGCCACAATGGCCGCCAGCATTGCCGCTATCTGCCAGCCGATGCCCATGCCCTGCGCTGCCGGCAGGGCCAAAGCTGCCGTCTGAAGGGCAGTACCTCGTCTGCCGCCGAACATAGGCAGTGCCGGCTGCTGTCCGGCGTAATGGACAGCAGCCAGTGTTATTCCCATCGTGAGAGCTGTCAGCACCAAAGCAAGCGGCAAGCCCGAAGGCAGCGTGGCGTCGCCAAAGATCCGTTGCAAACCCCGTCCCTTTGATCGTTCCATATCGCCCGTCACCAGCACGGGAACAAGCAGCAGCAGCAGCGTCAGCACCAAACTGAACAATAGAAGCGGCGCAGTTGGTGTCCCTAACAAGCTGGGCAGGCCGACAACCACGCCATCGCCAAAAAAGACCAGCAGGCCCGCAAACAGCAGTGTCGTGAGGCGCAAAGCGGCGGCGCGGCGGGCCGGGAAATCTTCCAAACGGTTCATTGCCGCCAGCACCAGCAGCGCCGTCAGCGTTCCATTCAGCAGAAGCGCGGGAACCCACGCCGGCAGCACAAAGCCGTAGTAATGCTCCGGCACGACCGCCCCCGTCACTGCGCCAATGGGGTTCACGGCACACAAGCCGAAGTTCGGCGTAAAGCCGCTCGGGTCAATCGCCGGAATGGCAAATGGGAACGTCGCACCGAAGTAGACAATGAGCGTCAGGTAGGAAAGCACCGTCGCCGTCGCCGTGTTCGCCGCACACGCCGACCAGCACAATCCTATCGCGCCGAACAAGAACGCATCCGCGATCAGCAGCAAGTACGCAAAAAAGACTTCACCGGGGGAAACGCCGCCCAGCAGAAAGCACAGCGACAGCAGAGGCAGCGAAGAAGTCAGCAGCAGAACCACAAACGATACCGAAGACGCCAGTTTGCCCCAAACAATCGCGCCAGGCCGCAAAACCGACCCGCGCAGCAGCTCAAACGTCCGCTGTTCACGCTCCACCGAAATCGCTCCGGCCGTTAGCGCAGGCGTAATCAGCGCCATCATCACGGCCTGGGAGTAAAACAAAATCTTGAAAAACGTGCGCCCGACCGTGAAGCCTGCCGAACTGCCGCCGTTCTGTATGTCCGCAGAATGCTGCGCCCACCAGCCGAGATAGGAGAAAAAGAGGATGAGCGACAACAGCAGAACATAGCCGAACAGGAGCCAGTAAGTTTTTGCCCCACGCATCCGTCCGCGCAGTTCTTTGGTGACGACGGGGTTGTCAAAAAGCGCATTCAGCATGGCGTGTTTCCTCTGCTTGTGTGATGTGGGACTTGTAGAGGAGAATACGCCGCGAGAAGGGGAAAGTCCTTCAAGAACC
>CAXTRL010000355.1:0-3698 GCA_964246575.1 uncultured Armatimonadales bacterium | reverse complement strand
CGGAAGAGTCAAGATAAGAGCCGCTCTCATGAGGCGTTCTTCGTCCGAAGGACGACTCTGGGTAGCGTAAGGAATTTATTCCCTCGCGCCCTGCCTTCCTTAATATGTTCGCTGCTACTCTCCCATCAGCCGCTTGTTCACTGCCAGGCGGTTCGGCAGGGACGGCTGTGCGCCTTCGGTTTCGACGCTCAGGGACGCGGCGGCGTTGGCGAAACGGACGGCATCTTCCAGCGTTTGGCCTTCGCCGAGGGCGACGGCGAGGGCGCCGGTGAAGCAGTCGCCGGCGGCGGTGGTGTCAACGACTTCGGCGGACGGGGAGGCCGGGACGCCGGTGTTCCCCGACGCGGACACGACACGCGCTCCGGCTGCGCCCAGAGTGACGACGACGCTATCCGCGCCGCGCTTTCGCAGGTGAATGGCCGCCGCCGCCGGGTCAAGGTCTGCCCCGAGCATTTGGGCGGCTTCGGTCTGATTCGGAGTCAGCACGGACACTAAAGACAGCAGCGCATCGGGCAGCGCCTGGGCGGGAGCGGGGTTTAGAATTGTGCGGATGCCTGCCGCCCGCGCCGTTTGGAGCGCAGACTGCACGGTGTCCATCGGAATTTCGAGTTGGCAGACAACAATGTCGGCGTCGCGGATGGCTCCGGCGGCAAGGGCCAGCAGGGCCGGGCTGAGGCGGGCGTTTGCACCAGGCGCGACAACGATGGTGTTTTCGCCGAACTCTTCATCTACGGTGATGAGCGCAACGCCGGTGGTCGCATCGGGATCACGCACCACAAAGTCGGTGCGGATGCCTTCGTTTTCTAAATTCAGGACCATCAAATCGCCGAAACCGTCCGCGCCGACGCAGCCGATGAAGGTCACAACGGCACCCAAACGCGCCGCGGCAACCGCCTGGTTTGCCCCTTTGCCGCCGGGAACCATCGCAAATGCGCCGCCGAGCAGGGTTTCGCCGGGACCGGGCAGGTGCGGCACCCGCGCCACCATGTCAATGTTGGCGCTGCCGACAACAACGACGCGCGGGCGTTTTTCTTCAGCGGCAGTGTCTGCGCTGGGAGTGTTGGAAGTAGGTTCAGCCATGACGCAAGCGTATCACGATTTGCCGCCCCTTGTCAAGAGGAGGCAAAGAAGCAATTCGGGGAGAATTGGGTATGATATTACCAAAAGAGGAGACGCAAGCCCATGCCTATTTATGAGAACATCACAGAGCTTGTCGGACGCACGCCGTTAGTCAAAATTCAGAAGATTACCAACAATGCCCCGGCTACGGTGCTGCTGAAGCTGGAATTCTTTAACCCGGCGTCGTCGGTCAAAGACCGGATCGCGCTGGCGATGGTGGAAGACGCCGAAGCGAGGGGCATTTTGACGCCCGACTCGGTCATTGTGGAGCCGACTTCCGGCAACACCGGCATCGGGCTGGCGTTTGTTTGCGCCGCCAAAGGCTACCGCTGCATTCTGACCATGCCGGAAACCATGTCGGTCGAGCGGCGGCTGCTCCTGCGCGGCTACGGGGCCGAGCTGGTCCTGACGCCCGGAACCGAAGGCATGAAGGGCGCGATTGCCGAAGCCGAGCGGATTGCCGCCCGCACCCCCAACTCATTCCTAGCCCAGCAGTTCAAGAACCCGGCAAACCCGGCCATCCATCGCCGGACCACCGCGGAAGAGCTTTGGGAAGACACCGGCGGCAACATAGACATCATAATCGCCGGAGTCGGCACCGGCGGGACACTCAGCGGCATCGGCGAAGTCTGGAAAGAGCGCAAGCCCGGCTTCCAGGCCATCGCCGTTGAGCCGGTCGAGTCCCCGGTCATCACCCAGACTTTGGAACATCAGGACATCAAGCCCGGCCCACATAAGCTGCAAGGCATCGGCGCAGGCTTCGTGCCGGACAACTTACACATTGGGGTCGTGGACGAAGTGATCCAAGTTTCCACCGAAGACAGCGTCAAATGGGCGCGTCGCTGCGGGGCTGAAGAAGGCATCTTAGTCGGCCTGTCGTCCGGCTCCGCCCTCTGCGCCGGAATGCAGGTCGCCCACCGCCCCGAAAACGCCGGCAAGACCATCGTCATCGTCATTCCATCCAACGGCGAGCGCTACCTGTCTACAGTCTTGTTCGCCGACTTACGCGAAGACAAATAGGCAAAAGAACCCGGCACTGGAAGTGCCGGGCTACTATCAAGTGAAAGTGTCTCCGACACTGAGGACAAATGCAAGCTAATTATTGTCGGCATTCAGTCCCCCAGGGACTTCCACTCAACAGTAGCCCGGCACTTCCAGTGCCGGGTTTTTTGTTCCGCGCCTTTTGTGTCGACTTCCCAGCGTGTGCTATAATAACGTATGCGCGTTACGGTACTGCTTCTTTGTTTTTTGTTTGCTTTTTCTGCTGTTCGAGGGATCGCGCTGGAAATGCCGCCGAGTTTTGCGCCGTTTGAGCGGACGGAAACACACCGGATTCGTATTGTCAACAGTGTGGACGGGGCGATCCAAGTTTCGGACGACGGCGGCAAGCGCTGGCATTTGATCGGGCGCGTCACGGCCCCAGCGACGGAAAGTCTCATGGGGTACTCGGCGGCGGGGTATGCGAAGCCCGGCACGGTGGCGGCGACGGCGGTGCATGGGCTTCGTATTCGGGTCGGCGACAGCGGGACGCCGGACCCGCTGCTGATTAACATATTGCCGCGCGAGTTTGCCCAAACACCCAAGCTGTTCGGCGGGCATGTGTCGGGCTTGTCAGGCATCTACACGACTATTCCCGTCGGCACCAGCATTTTTCGCGGGTTGTCGCCGCTGGTCGGCAACCCGGTCTTCTTAGAGCATGGTATGGGCAGCGATTTGCAGCCCCTGCCGGTGAATTATCTGCCGCGTGACGGCGATGTTTTAGAAATACTTGTGTTAGCCCCGGCGAACCCGCTTCAAGAAGTGGATTTTGACAACCAGGCCGGCGGTGACGTGCGCGTGATTTATGCCGACAACACCACCCAAATACTGACCCATGTGGTCAAGCCCGTGGTCGGGATCGGGCGCTATGACGGCTGCTCGTACACCGGGGTCGGCGCGATCAACACGAACCACGACGGGGTCATTACCATTTCCACGGCCCCGGTCAGCACGTCGCCGCTGTTTGAGGGGATCGGCCCGGAGCGGCGCGGCGGGTTTCAAATTCAGCCGGCGTTCCACAATGCCCAGGGGGACGGCGCGGGCGCACCGTCTGTGCTGGTCATCGGCTCGCGCAAGCGGCCCGATGCACCGGAAATGGAAGGCCACCCGCCCCTCTTTTACGGCTATTTTGATCTGGCCTGGAACCCCGACGAGCCGCAGCATTCGTGGCGCACGGAAGTCCAGCGCCGTCATGGGCCGTGGATCCCCATGCCGACGCTTATCGGCAGCCGGACACTCGCGCTGGCCGACGTCACCGCGCTTCGGCTTCTGCGGACTTCGCCCGGCGACAAACCCTGGCGCGTCGGCCAAATTCGGGCGGCGGAGGCCGACTACACCCACGCCGCCGCCGTCGCCGCCCGTGCGGGCCACTCTTTAGTGGAGCGCGGGGCAATCAGCTTCAGCGTCGCCGCCCCGGACCGGCGCACGGCCTATGTGGCGTTCTACCGCGACGGTGAGTTTGCCGGCATCACCAACAGCGTCCCGTATACATTCCGCTGGGACACCCGCACCGTCCCCGACGGCGAATATGACATTGAAGC
>CAXTRL010000354.1:0-3702 GCA_964246575.1 uncultured Armatimonadales bacterium | reverse complement strand
CTGCCCGCTCTTTTTGTGTCTTTTTCGTGAGATTGCCGGAACTAGCCGGCGACGACGGCGACCAGCAGGCAAACGTCGTCGCGCACTAAGCCCCAGCCGAGCGCTTCCGCCGTTAAGCGCTCCACCAGCCGCGACGCTTGTTCCGAGGCGGTTCCTTCCAGCGCGGAGACTGCCGCGCTGTGCTTTTGGAACAGCGCCGCTACCCCTTCCAGACCCAGCATCGTTTGGCGGTCTTCGCCGATGTCCGTCAAGCCGTCCGTGAAGACCGCCACGATGTCGCCGGGCTGCAAGCGCACTTCCCGCTGCTCAAACGGGGCGTCCGTGGTGATCCCCAGCAGCGGGCCGGTGTACCCAAGTTCTTCGACTTCTCCGGTGTCCCGACGCCACAGCAGCGCCGGCTCCTGGCCGCAGTTCGCATACGTCAGCGTTTTGTCGCTTTCGCTGAAGGTGCCGACAAACAGGGTGGCAAAGCCGGTCAGCAGCTCCTGCTCGGTGACGAGGCTGTTCAAGCAGCTCAGCGCTCCCTTCAGCGTATGCCCCCGGTACAGCGCATAGCGCAGCATGTTCCGCACAACGCCGGTTTGGGTCGCCGCGTCCAGACCCTTGCCGGCCATGTCCCCCACCACCAGCGCCACGCAGCCGCTTTCCGGGCGCGAAACGTCCGCAAAGTCGCCGCCGACGCTGGCTTCTTCCCAGGCGGGCTGGTAAAAATACGCCAGGCCGAGGCCCGGCGTCGCCGGCGGCAGGTTCGGAAGCAGCGTGGCCTGAAGCTGGGTCGCGATTATGTGTTCGCGCTGCTGCTGCGAATGCAGGACGGTGCTGTCCCGAATCACTTTCGCCAGCGAGATTGGAGCGCCGTTGTCATCAAACAGGGCCATCATGGTGCCGCTGCCCCAAAACCGGGAGCCGTCTTTGCGGCGGTGCCAGCGGTCATCCTGCGCCCGGCCCGTGGCGGCGGCTTCGGCCATTTCGGCGGCGGGGATGCCGGACGCCTGGGCTTCCGCCGTAAAGATCATGCCAGCGTACTTTCCAATGGCTTCAGCGGCCGTGTAGCCCAGCAAGCTTTGCGCTCCGGCGTTCCAGCCGGTGATCATGCCTTCCAAGTCCATCGTGAAAATCGCGTAATCGTGAACGCCTTCAATGATCTGCTGGTAGCGCTCCAGCGCGGCCATCTTTCGGGCGGTGTTATCGCGCAGCAGCCAGCGCATTGCATCGGGCTGTCCCTGAGCATCGCGGATCAGCGCGGTGCGGGACACGACATTGACCGGCGGAAGCTTGCGCGGGTGCAGCGTGAGGTCCTGTTCCTGCACTTCAGGAACCGCGCCGCTGCCGCCGGTCCGCCGGGCTTGGGTCAGGCCGGTATGGAACGCCAGACGGTCTTCCGGCGCGACATGCACCAGAAGCGGCTTGCCGACCAAGCTGCGGGGGCCGAGGCCGAGCAGGGCATGGGCGGCCCGGTTGGCTTCCTGCACCACGCCGCTGAGGTCGGTAACCAGGTACGGGTCCGGGGCGAACTCAAACAAGTCCCGGTAGCGCTGGCGCTCGGCTTCCAGGGACATCCCCGCCGCGCTGAGGGCGTCGTTCTGGACGCGCATTTCTTCTTCAGCGACAGTCAGCTCTTCAATAGTCACGCTCAGCTCGGTCATCATGGCGCGGAGCAGCTTGGATGCGGGCCGGTCCTGCTGCACTTCCGCCGCGATCCTGTTTAGTTGGTCTTGTATCTGGCGGGAAACCCCTTCGAGCGCGGTGTCGGGTGTGGCATTAGTTCTCATTTTTTCAGTTTCATTTTTGAGTATCGGCTTGCTGTTTGCAAAACCATGTTGATTCCGTTGTCAGTGAAGCGCCAGAGTGTAGCCTAAGAATAATCCTGGAAACGTATATCACGAGAGTTTTAGAGAGGGGCCGGAAGCGGCGGGGCCGGAAGCGGCGGGGCCGGAAGCGGCGGGGCCGGAAGCGGCGGGGCCGGAAGCGGCGGGGCTAACGCGGGCTTACACTTTTATATCACAATCAAAGTGTTCGTAAACATGCATGGAGGCGGCTTTCTCTTCATTTAGGCGGCCTCGTCGAGGGCGGCGTGGGCTTTGATCATGTTCTCCAACGCCTCTGCATGGGCGTCGTCCACCTGCGCTTTGGCCTCGAAACGCACCGCTGAGAGCGCAAAATTGCGCTCCTGGGCATCATGGGCAAGCTGGCGGCCCAGCCGCGCCTTGTCCCGCAGGCTGCGGGCCGCGTACCACAGCGTTTTTTCAATGTTTTCCGACTGCTCGGCAAACAAGGTGGCTCCCGACATGACATGGCCCGTGTGGCAGCGAAACCGCAGCAGCGACCCGGCGTTAGCCTGCCAAAGCGAACCGCCGCACTCCGGGCAAGTGAAGACCGTCAGCATTCCATCGCGCTCGCCTTGTTCCTGGGAGGCAATGGTTTCTTCTACAATTTCTTCAACGGGCGGCATGTCGGCGGCCATGGCAATCAATCCTTTTTTTTGAAGCGGCGGCTGCCCCGGCGCTTCCAGCGCGAGGCGGAGAAGGACAGCCCCCATCTCCGCGACAGGCAAAATGTAGTCTATGGGCGCATGCTCCAACGCGCTGGACGGCATGGAAGGGCTGGACGCTTCCTGCGGGTCCTGAACCAGCGCCGTGCCGCCCCGCGCCTTGATTTCCTGCAATCCAGCGGTGCCGTCGTCCAGCATCCCCGAAAGCACAATGCCGGCCACACGGGGGCCATAAGCCCGCGCCGCCGATTGGAACAGCGGATCAATCGCGGGCCGCGTGTGGTTGACGCGCGGCCCCAGCGACAAACAAACAAGGTCGTCTTCCAGCAGCATGTGATAATTGGGAGGAGCGACATAAACGCGCCCGTTTTGGACGCGCTCGCCGTCCTGCGCGTGCGCGGCCGGAAGCGGCCCGGCGCGGCTGAGGATGTCGGGCAGACTGCTGACGGCAAACGGCGCAATGTGGACCGTCACAAAGACAGCAGCGGGCAGGCCGCTCGGCAGCCCCGCGAATAGCCCCGTCAGCGCTTCTATCCCACCGGCGGACGCTCCCACCACGACAATGTCATGCCCGGCCATGTCTTGTTACCTTCAATCTTATGCGGCTCAGTTCTTAAAATGTGTCTCAGAACGCCCCCCAGCCCCCAATAATGGGGGAGCAAGACCAGAAACAGCAAAACCAGTCCGGTTCCCCCATTATTGGGGGCTAGGGGGTCTCGCTTCGGGTTTCAAAGAGGTTCTTATCCTGCATCTGCAACTTGTATTCCCATCTGCTTCCTTTTGGAACCAGGAAATTAAAACAAGCGGGTCAAAATCTGCTATAATTCCAGCATAATTCCAAAGAACTTTGGCCTAACGACCTTCAACAAATTATGCTTGCCGATCCCCTGACCGACGAAACCTTAGACGTTTTGAGAAGCCGCCTTGCGGCAGGTGTGAAAGCCACGCCGCTTTGCCTTGCCGTCATTGGCTGGCTGTGCGGGACCCTCACCGAGCCGTCCATTGCCGAAATCCGGCGCAACGCCGAGGGCCTGGTCTGGCTGCGCTTGTCCAACGAGGTCCGCATGGAGCCGCTGTGCTCATTTTTGGACTTTCTGTCCCAAGTCCGCATCATCAGCGCCTCGCTTGAAATGACCGAAGCCCAGGCTCAGCACCTCGTCGCCTGGACCCGCCAGCGGTTGGGGTAGAACCCCTCCCTCCTTGCTTCGCAG
>CAXTRL010000353.1:0-3702 GCA_964246575.1 uncultured Armatimonadales bacterium | reverse complement strand
ATGGGCATCCCCGTGACCGCCATCACCGAAGCCGTCTACGCCCGTGCGCTGTCCGCGTTCAAGGACCAGCGCGTTGAAGCGTCTAAAATTTTGCCCGGCCCCGGCGGCAGGATTGACGGAGACAAGCAAGCGTTCATCAACGATGTCCGCGACGCTCTTTATGCCTCTAAAGTCGTCGCATATGCCCAGGGGTTTGAGCAGATCTTGGCCGCCGCCAAAGAATTCAACTGGACCCTGCATCCCGGCGAGATCGCCACCATCTGGCGCGGCGGCTGCATCATTCGGGCCAAGTTTTTGGACCGCATCAAAGAAGCGTTCGATAGCCAGCCTGATCTCGCAAACCTGATGCTGGCCCCGTACTTCACCGACGCCATCAAAAACGCCGGGGGTGGCTGGCGGCGCACCATCGGCCAAGCCGCCGCGCTCGGCATCCCCATCCCCGCGTTCTCGTCGTCCCTGGCCTACTACGACGGCTACCGCCGCGAGCGCCTGCCCGCCAATTTGATCCAAGCCCAGCGCGACTTGTTCGGCGCACACACCTACGAGCGGACCGACAAAGAAGGCGCATTCCATTCCCAATGGGCCGACGAAAAGCAGGAAGAAAAAAACAAACCCCAGCACGGCGTCGAAACCACCTGCAGTTAGCAAGCGAACAGTAAGCGAGGCGGAAATTGAAGCGGGTCGCAGTCATCGGCAATTCTGGAGCCGGAAAATCAACCCTGGCTGCGGCCCTCTCCGTCAAAGCTGGCCTGCCGCTGATCGCTTCCGACCCATTCTACTGGGAGCGGGATTGGCAGGCGGCCCCCGCTCACCTTGTGCGGCAGCGCATCACCGAAGCCGCTGCCGCCGATGCCTGGGTGCTGGACGGCAACTTTGTTTCAGAGCGCGGCGAAGTCTGGGCCAGGGCCGACACGATCATCTGGCTTGATTATCCCCTGCCGCTTGTCTTGTGGCGCGTTTTGCGACGAAACCTGGGCTGGTTTTTCACGCGGCGCATCACCTGGTCGGGTAACCGAATGACCTGGCGCAGTGCCTGGTCCGGCATCCGCCATGCCCATCGCGGCTTCGCTGAAAAGCGGGCAACATTCCCGGCGTATTTACAGGAGTTCCCTCACTTAACCGTGCTGCATTTTCACTCGCCGCATCAGGTAAACTCTTGGCTGTCGGGTGTTGACCAAACCAAAGGGAGAGTGCTGTGAAAATCGTACAACTGGACATTCAAGGCTTCCGCTCCCTCAAAACCGTCTCCTGGCGTCCCGGCGACCTCAACGTCGTCATCGGTCCCAACGGCAGCGGCAAGTCTAACTTGTTGCGAATGCTAGAGCTAATCTCGGCGGCGATGTTCACCAACTTTGAAGACAGAATATATGTGGCAGGTGGCTTTGCTCAACTCGTATGGGATGGGCAGGCGAAGCAAATAGTTTTTTCTTTAACAACTTCTGGCACAGGAATAGGTATTGCACGACGCGGCTTCGTCTATGAAGTTAGCATTGAACAAGATACATCTGCCAGCAACATACTTGTTGAGCAAGAGGTTCTACGAGATAGTGCAGATAATTTTCATGTCATCGAAAAGCATGGTTCAAGCGGAGAAATACGAGGCAGAGAAAAGGATCACGTCATTAAAGTCTCGGAGTTCGATACAGCAACTATATTGTCTTCAACAACCATGCCAACAGTACCGTGGATTATGCAAAGCGCTTTACCATTCTACCGACAAAAAATTTCCGATTGGAAAATTTACCAAGACATACACACAGATCAAGCCGCTCCAATACGCCAAGCCCCAATATCTCGTTTAGAGCAGCGGGTTTCGCCGGACGGGCAGAACTTAATCAATGTTTTGCATACACTTTACTCAACAGACCGGAAGTTTAAGCAGGACATCAATGATGCGATGTTTGCGGCGTTTGGAGCGGATTTTGATGAACTGATTTTTCCGCCTGCTGCCGACCAGCGGATACAAATGCGGGTGCGGTGGAAGACGCTGAAGCGGGAGCAGTCGACGGCGGATTTGTCGGATGGAACGCTGCGGTTTCTGTTTTTGATCACTGTACTAGCCTCCCCCAACCCGCCGCCGCTGATTGCCATTGATGAGCCGGAAACGGGGCTGCACCCGTCCATGCTGCCGATTATCGCGGAGTTTGCTGTAGAAGCGGCGACCCGAACGCAGGTGATCTTTACGACCCATTCCGACCAGTTCTTAAGCGCATTTCGGGACACGCGGCCTACCGTGACGGTTGCCAAATGGGAAAACGGCGAAACGACGCTGACGACGGTGGAAGATAAAGAGCTGGCTTACTGGGTCCAAGATTATTCGCTCGGCCAGCTTTTTCGTTCCGGGGAACTGGAGAACCTGGCGTCTTGAAGTTCATTCTTTTTGTGGAAGGACACACCGAGCATCAGGCCATTGCGGCCTTTCTGAAACGCTGGCTTGACCCACGCTTGCCGGTGCCGGTTGGAGTGCAGACAGTGCGCTTTGACGGATGGGCGGAAATGGTGCGCGATGCGCCGCAGAAGGCGAAGATGTTCCTGAACACGCCAAAGGGCGACGTGGTTGCCGTCGTTGCGCTGCTGGACTTGTACGGGCTTCAGCTTCCCTATCCTGCCGAGGTCAATTCTACTGCCGAGCGCATTGCTTGGGGAACAAAGCATTTGGAGCAGCAGGTCGGCGAAGCTAAATTCCGACAGTTCTTCGCCGTGCATGAAACGGAAGCCTGGCTTCTCAGCCAGCCGGGGCTGTTCCCAGCGGAAATCGCCAAGAGCCTCAAGGGCAAAGCCGAGAAGCCGGAAGGGGTCAACAGCGACGAGCCGCCGGCCAAGCTGCTGGACCGCCTCTACAAGACTGCAACCGGGCGGAGCTACAAGAAGGTTACAGAAGCGCGAAACTTGTTTCCAAAACTCGACCCAACTGCGGCTTACGCAAAATGCCCCAACTTGAAAAGTTTGCTGGATGCCATGATGAATATGATGGAAACGGATTGATGACAATGGAGAAATGGATATTTTCGCTGAAGCTCCGAAACAGCGCGGGGGTGCTGGCGGCGCTGACGGCGCTGTTCGCGGACCGGGGGGTGTCGATTGAAAGCCTTTCGGCGCAGGGGGGCGGCGCGGCGGGGGCGGCGACCCTGACGTTTGCGGCGTCGGAAGCACGAAAAAACCATCTAGCCCGGCTGCTGAAGCGGCTGGCTGCGGTGCAGGAAGTGACCCAGTTCCGCTACGATGATGCGGGCCATGCCCGGAAGTCCACGCGGGCGCGGGTGTCGCTTTCTGCGGAAGCGCTGCGAACGCGGCTGATGCCGGGGATTTTGTGCGATGTGGTGTCGGAAACTGAAGATCAGACGCTGGCCCTGCTGCTGGGTCCGCCGCCGGCGCTGGACGCACTGCTGGCGGAACTCAGCGCAGAGAACGCCGTTCTGGAAATGGACTCGACAGTAATTGTTGTCTGAAGCTGCTTAGTGAGGGCGGCGCTTGACGAGAACGACGCACAGGCCGGCGGGGGCGGGGCGAAACTCAACGGCGTCGGCCAGCTCCTGCATCAGCGGCAGGCCGCGCCCGCCGAGCGCTTCCGGCTCCGGCATCTGCGGCGCAGGCTGGGAAGGCGGCAGTCCAAAGCCGCTGTCGGTGACTTCCACATGCAGCGCTCCGGTAGACGTGCGCCGGCCCAGGACTTGAAACTCGCCCAGTTCCCCAGCCGGCGAG
>CAXTRL010000352.1:0-3733 GCA_964246575.1 uncultured Armatimonadales bacterium | reverse complement strand
CCGCCGGTGCCGGACGCCGACGCGCCGTAGGAAGTCGTCGTCGCGGTGACGCCGCCGGCGTCGGCAGTGGTCGGCGCGGGCGGCACAATCCCTAAGCTCGGCGCGGGCGTGGTGACAAGAGTGGGGACAAGCCGGTTCAGCACAGTTTGCAGGTCGTCGGCTGCCGCATATTTGATTTTGTACAACTGCGTGACAGAGGTGGTGACATTGCGGGAAATCGCGCTTTCCGAGTCGGCAATCAGCCGCCGGGCCGCTTCCACATCTTCCGGCGTGCCGGTGATGACAAGGACGCCGCCGCCGCCCTGAGCGCCGGCGGACTTGCCGGGGGTCGCTTTCAGGTTCGGCAAAAGCTGCTTGAGGGCTGCCACCAGGCTAGCCGGATCGGCATAAGTGAACGACACGACAGCGGTAACGGGCGGGGACTGGGCGGTGCCGGACGCGGTCAGGGCCTGGATCGCCGCCGGGGTGCCGACCAAATAAGTGCGCCCGACTTTGGCGTACTGGTAGCCGGACAGCTTGGTGATGAGATCAAGCGCTTCTTCCAGCGACACATGGGCCAGCGACACGGTGATCGGGCCTTTGACGTCGTTGCCGGACACAATGTTGGTGTGTGTCTGCATCGCCAGGGCTTTCAGGACATCGTTGATGTCCGCGCCGACAAAATCCAGCGTTACGTCATCGGCGCTGCTGGTCAGGGCATGGACGCGCGGGACGGCGGGCTTTTGGGCGGTCCTAGGGGCCGCCGACGCTGCGAAGGGAGCGGCGAGCAGGCCAGACGCCAGCGCCAGCGCGGCAGCGTTTTTCAGCACGGCTGTCTTCTTCAGTGCGGCGGCAGTTTTCATTGAAGTTGTCATGGTATTCTCCTGGGCGGCTCCTTCAGGAAGCCTGCGTTCGTCCGTGATCAGTTCTGTGTGTTCTTTGCTTGACTGTTATTTTCTTGACTGTTCTGGGCCAGTACGCTGCCGTCCAGCAGGCGCAGGCCGAGGCTGACGGACGCCGCGACTTTGGCCGGCGGCAAGGATTTCGCGAGGGGAGCGCAGGAAGCAGGCGACGGCGCGGCGGGCGCTAACGCCAGCTTCCCCCAATGCTTCGGGTGCGCCAGCGGAGAACGAACAAAAGCCGTGCGGGACACCGGGATCAGCGTGCCGTCCAGGACGGCTGCGGAACGCGGCATCGGTGCAGGCACACGCAAAGCGGGGAATGCGGCCGGAGTCAGGCTGGCTCGCGGCTCCGCTGGAAGCGGCTCGGCTTTGGTTCCGCCCAGCGGAAGCTGATACACCGCAGCTCCATGCCGCAGGACAACCGAAGTGCGCGTGACGCTGGTAACCCGGTAGGTGCCGTCGACGAAGTCGCCGGAGCGGACAATGCGCCGGGCTTCGCCGCTGCGAAGGATCGCCACTGTGCCGGACTCCCCCAGCAAAACCCCGGTGACTGTCCAGGAAGGCGCAGCGGGCGCTTGCGGCAGAGCGGGCTGGGCGGCGGCTTGCGGCAGGCTGGTCATCCCACCTGCCATTGGGGCGCTGGAATGAACCGGAAACGGGCTAAAGCTGCCCGGCAGCGCCGGCGCACTGGGACCGACCGGCAGCGGAACTGCCCCAAGATCGGCTACTTTCTTTCCCGGAGCCGGCAGGTGCAGCAGCGCCGGAGCCTTGACAGGTGCGGCGGCCAAAGCCGTCGTCGCCGGGTCGGCATAACCGACTGCGAACGGGTCGTGCATTGCCGGGGTGGGCGGCGGCGCATCCGGGATGTCCGTGGAGTCCGCCGAAGTCCCGGTACTTGCTGCTGCGCCCGTCTTGCTGGGGACGACGGAAGTCTGGCTTGCCGCAGAAGCCTGATTTGCAGCAGGCACGGGAACGGCAGGGTGGACTGCCGCAGCGGGGCGTGTTTGGGCGGAAGCCGAGCCGGGCGCGACAAAGTGAACGACCAGGTAGCCGAATACGCCGGAAGTGACGACGCACAGGGCGGCGAACTGAGGGATCTGCTTTTTGTCTAATGTTTTCATGTTCATGGTGAGTGCTTCCCGAGGCCGAGCTGGGCTTAAAGGATTTTGATCTCGCCGGCGCTGCGCGTGCTGGCGGCCTGGGTCGCGGAAACAGCGCCGAAGGCGGCGCGTCCGACTGCCGCGCCGACAGTTCCGCTTGCCGCCGGCGCTGGAACCGGCGAGGCCGGCGCAGCGGCCACAGCCGGCAGGCCGGTCGGCGGGGCGGCATCGGGGGCGTCGTGGAATATAAACGCGGTCAGCTTCAAGCTGGTTGCCAAGATCATCGGGCCGCCCGGCGTGGCTTGGCCTGGGTGCATATCTACGCTGCTGACGGAAATAATTTTCGGAAAGCGGGTCAAGCTGTACAGGAACATGCTGGTATCGGCATACGAGCCGGAAACGTCCACGGCCACAGTCAGTGTGTCATACGGCGGCGGCGGCGGCGCTTTCTTTGCGCCGACCACGGCGGCGTCGCCGCCTGCCCCGCCCGCAGGCCGGGCGGCAGGGGCCGGAGCAGGAGGCGGCTCAGAAGGCCGGACCGCCGACATGGTCAAATGGGTCTGCGCGGCCAGTCCTTGAAGCTGGGCCAGCAAAGTCGGGACATAGGACTTGTCCGACACCGACGTTTCCAAGTACTGAAGCCGGGCCTGCGTTTGGGTGTAGTCGTCCAGGGTAGTTTGGTAGCGATGGGCGATCTGCTCGCTGGAGCTGACTTCCGCATCTTTCTGCTGGGCAGAAGTTTGCAGGGAAGTCAGCTTGGAATTGAGGCCGACTAAAATCCCGCCGCCGCCAAGCAGGACCAGGCCGGCCCCGCCGAAGAGGATTGGGATCAAGCGCTTTGCGGGCGGGCGAGAAGCGGACAAGCTAGGATTTTGTGCCATTGGTCGTTCCTTTGGTAGGCGTGGCGGCACCGGCTTCGGGCTTCAGGTGCACGGTCATTTGGAAGGAAACTGCGTCCATTGTGCCGACTTTCTGCGACTGGACAAACGACAGTTCCACATGGTCTAGGCGCGGCGACTGGTTCATCCGCAGCATGGACTGGCCGACGGTGGCTTCGCTTAAAGCAATGCCGGCAAGGTTCAAGACCGGGTCGGTGCCGGAAGCGCTGCCGGGCGCCGCGTCTGCGGCTTGTGCCTGTCCGGCGGACCCGGTGCCGAGAGAAGTCAGCCAGGTCTTCGGCGGCAGGCTGTCCGTCACTGCGTAAAAATTATTGTACCAAAACAGCGTGTCGGCCTTTGCGCCGTTGAGCGTGTCCACTTTCGGCTGAAGGGTGGCGGTCTGCGTTTGCAGCGCCTGGATCTGGGCGACTTGGGGCTTCAGCTTGAGGAGCTGGTCGCTGAGGTCACCGATATGGCCTTGAGTGACTACAATCCGGGCGGTCAAAACAAATGCGACGGCGGCAACCACGCCGATTTCGCCGGCGATAGAGTACAGCAGCTTGCGGGCGTTTTTCTCCTGGTGCCGCTTTTCTTCGCGGCGCAGGGCGATCATGTTAATCGAGGGCATGGAAATTCTCCAAGTATGAACAGTTAAGCGGCTTTCGCCAGCGGTTTCGCCCACAAGCTGCGCTTGGGGGCAGCCGGCGCGTGACCGGAAGAAGCCGAAGGCGCCAGCTCCTTCAGCGCAAGGCCAATGCCTGTGACCAGAAGCGGATGGTTCTCGTCAATAAAGCTTTGCAAAATCTGACCCGCGTCCAGGTCCGGGTTTTGGAACGGGTTCCAAATCTCAACGGGAACGCCGAGCCGGGCGCTC
>CAXTRL010000351.1:0-3739 GCA_964246575.1 uncultured Armatimonadales bacterium | reverse complement strand
CCGGCGCTGCCGACTTCATGGTGATGGCCGTCCACTTCAATGCCGGCTTCCAGCAAAGTCAGGACCATCTCGGAGCGCAGGTCGGAAAGCGTGTCCGACGGCGGCACGGGGAAGTAGCCTTCTTTAGTCCGCATCTTGTAGCCGAGATTGGGCTTTTCGTCGCGGCCTGAGTTCCAGGCAGCTTCATCGGAGTCTATGGCGTAAAAGCCGGAGTTTGCCGACTGCCCGTACCGGATGTCGTTGAAAACGTAAAACTCGGCTTCCGGGCCAAAGTATGCGGCATCGGCGATGCCCGTAGACTGGAGATAGGCTTCCGCTTTTTTGGCGATGTTGCGCGGGTCGCGCGGGTACTTTTCGCGGGTGATCGGGTCTTCCACGTCGGCGATGATGGACAGCGTCGTGTTCTCCGTGAACGGGTCCAGCACGGCGGTGTCGGCATCGGGGACCAGAAGCATGTCCGACTCATCAATCGTCTGGAAGCCGCGCACGGAAGAGCCGTCAAACGGCAGGCCGATTGTGAAAACTTCTTCTTCAAATCGGTGCGCGGGCAGTGTGAAGTGCTGCCAGGTGCCGGGTACATCCACAAACTTGATGTCTACAAATTTGACGTCGTTGTCTTTGATTAACGTCAGAACGTCCTGCGCTGTTTTCGCCATGAAAAGCTTCGGTCTCCTTGATAGGTGGTTATAATTAGGGCTGTGACGCAAAAAAAACGCTCCTGATGGGGCTTTTCGGGAAGCTCAGGGGCGAAAGCTTCTTGGGAAAAGCCCGCATCAGGAACGTCTGTGTTCCTTTGCCGGACTGCCTGCATTGAGGAAAGTATACAAAAAGACTTGAGCTTTTGTCAAGAGAAGGCACAAGTAATTTTACCACCTTAGCCGAAAGGCTCCTGACTTTAAGATTTATTGGTGTCTCGTGAGTGACTGCATTATTTTGTACTATGTGGCATAATGCAGCATAACGCAAAAGTATAAGGTGGCTCGTCTCGGATCTTGCGCCAGGAGTTTCCTGCGCCCGGAAAAGTCCAATGGCTGAATACTTTCAACTCACCTACCGATACAGGCTCTACCCGACGAAGGCGCAAGTCTCCGTCTTGGAAAGGATGCTTGGCGTCTGCCGCGATGTCTACAATAGCCTTGTGCATGAGCGGACAGTGCTGTACGAAACGCAGGGCAAGTCTCCAAGCCGTGTAGACCAGTGCCGGGAGATTACGACATGGAAGGCTACACACCCAGAACTTTTGGACGTATACAGCCAGGTGTTGCAGAACATCACCCGCCGAGTAGACCTAGCTTTTCAAGCCTTCTTCCGCAGGGTCAGGAACGGCGAAGAGCCAGGCTACCCGCGCTTGAAGGGAAAGGATCAGTATGATAGCATCACCTACCCGCAGAGCGGTTTCGGGTTTCATCAAGGCAAGTTGCGCCTGTCCAAGATTGGCGACATTGCCATTCATCTGCATCGTCCGATTGACGGCACAATCAAAACCTGCACCGTCCGCAGAACGGCCACGGGCAAGTGGTTTGTTTGCTTTTCCTGCGAAGTTCAGCCAAAATACTTGGAACCCTCTGCCGAAGAAGTATCGCCGGAGCGATTACGATGTATCGGCATTGACATGGGCATTAAGGTTTTCGCCGCGCTTTCCAATGGCGAATTTATTGAAAACCCGCACTTTTTCCGCCGTGACGAAAAGGCTCTTGCCAAAGCCCAGCGGCGCTTCGACAAGGTGAAGAACAAGCACCGCACGAAGGCCAGGCGCAAGGCCAAAAAAGTCGTCTCCCGCATCCATGAGCGCATCGCCACCCGCCGCCACGACTTCATACATCAAACCGCAAGGCGGCTGGTGAACCGCTTCAGCGTGATCGCAGTGGAAGCCTTAAGCGTAGAAAACATGATGGCTAAGCCAAAAGCCAAGCCTGACCCGAACAACGAAGGTCAATTCCTATCCAACGGGGCCAGGGCGAAGGCTGGCCTGAATAAGTCTATCGCCGATGCTTCCTGGTCAATGTTTCGCAACGTGCTGACGATGAAGGCTGAGAGAGCTTTTCGCCTGGTCGTTGCAGTTCCGCCTCACTACACTTCGCAGATGTGCAGCAGGTGCGGGAACATTGCTAAAAAGTCCTTGAACGAGCGAAGGCATCAGTGTCTCTGTTGTGGTTTGTCACTCGACCGAGACACCAATGCCGCCGTCAACATCAAAGCCGCTGTGGGACAGCACAGCTTCGCCGCTGAAGCGGCGTAGAAGCCCCGGACTTCAGTCATGGGGAACTGTCACTTAATGCCAGTTTGTGCTATAATAAACAAATTCTATGCTCTCGACTTCTACGCTCTCGACTCTTTTGGAGATCACGCGCCCATGAAAACATTTCATATCACTTTTCGGCATCCTGCACTTTTTCTTTTTGCGGCGCTTGTCGCTGCCGGTCTGCTTCCTACCGCCGGGCAGGCCGCGCCTGCCGCCAGCCCACCGAACACAAACGCACAAAAGGTAAATGCACAAAACGCAAACACTGCCCAGTACAACCAGGCGGTCAACGACTTTAATTCCGCCACGCGCACGTCTGATCCGGCCAAGATCGCTTCCACTGTGACCGAACTCCAGGCTGTGGAAAAGCTGCCTGGCTACCAGAACAACGCAACCGTCCACAATCTGCTCGGCTACCTGTACTTGGCTCAAAGCAACCCGGCGGCTGCTGTGCCGGAATTGCAAACAACCGTGCAGCTTGACCCAAGCAACCTTAATGCCCGCAACAATCTAGGAAACGCCCTGCGCCAGACCAATCAATATGACGCGGCGGCGGCGCAGTACCAGTATGTTCTCGCCCATCCTGCCGCCGGCGGGCCGGATCCGGCGCGGGTCAAGTTCAATCTTGCCACCGTACTGGGCCAGGCCGGCCAAACCGACCAGTCGCTTGCCTTGTTTTCGGACCTGACCGCAAGCGGCAATGCTGACGCCGGGGTTTACAAGAACTACGGCTTCTTTTTGCAGAAGGCCGGGCGCAGCGCGGATGCCGCCGCCGCCCTGCAAAAGGCCGCGGACATGAATCCGAAAGATGGTTCGGCGTCCCTAAGTGCGGGTGAGCTGTACGCCAAGAGCGGCCAGTACGATCCGGCCATCGCCAGCCTGACCAGAGCGCTGGGGCCGCAGGCCGATCCGAAACTTGACGCCGCCTCGGAATATGACGCCTACTTTGCGCTCGGCGAATCTTACGCCGCCAAAGGCGACCACCCACAGGCTATCAAAGAGTTTGATACGGCGTCCACGCTTCAGCCGCAGAACGCCGTTCCGTTGTACAACAAAGGTGTTTTGCAGCAGCAGGCCGGCCTCAATGCTGACGCCGAAACTTCCTACCGAAGCGCCCTGCACCTTGACCCCAGCAACGCCCAAATCCAGACCGCGCTTGGCGTCCTGCTGGCCGACATGGGCGACACCGCTGAGTCGGTGACTCTGCTGTCAACTGGGGTATCGAACCTGCCGCAGAACACGCAGGCCGCGCCGTATTACAGTCGCCTCGGCGATGACTACGCCAGACAGAAAAATTACGCGGCCGCGAACCAAGCGCGGCTGCAAGCCTTGACCCTCAGCCCGGATGACACGGACACCCGCGTTGCGCTCGCCGACTCGTACATGGCCCAGAAGCAGTATGTCAGCGCCTTGCAGCAGTACAGTCTCGCGGCTCAGGCGCGGCCCGCCGACGCGGCCATCCAGAACCAGCGCGGTGTCGCGTACAAGAACTTGAAG
>CAXTRL010000350.1:0-3767 GCA_964246575.1 uncultured Armatimonadales bacterium | reverse complement strand
GCATGATCCAGGTCATCGTCCGCGTCGTCCCCACCGCCGCCGCCGCCGCCGCCAGGCGCGGCAAATTGTTCAAGCCTTCCTCCCACGCCTCCTGCGACTTGCGCCACTCCACCGGCAGCCCGAAGCCCGCCGGGACAATCCCGGCCTCCGTGAACCGCGCCGCAATTGCGCTGCCGCCCTGCAGATCCACCAAGTCCGCGATTTCCGACGGGTTAATTTCCACGCCGTCAAAGCCGCCAATCCGCGCCGATTCCAGCCGCGCTTCCAGCGTGTCGGCGGAAACCCCTATTGCCCCAGGGCTAAGTCCTTTATACATAACTGCCTCGCTTCCTACTCTTCGCTTCCTACTCTTCGTCCGAAGGACGCTTCTTTGCCGGGGTTTTTCACAACCCCGGTACGCTATTTTCTACTCAAACGGCCCGCGCAGGAACGACAAAATCAAGTACCACAGCGCCAGATACCAGACCCGGCGGCCCACACCGGGCGCGGCGCTGGAAATCGCCCCGACCGCCCCGTGCAGCACCCCCGCCGGACGCAGGGCGATCTTGTTCTTGGTACACGCTTTACACCGGGTTCCCGCCGGCGTATACACCGTGCATTTCGGGCAGATCGGCGTTTCGCACCGCCCGCACCGCAGGCGCGTCACGGCTTTGGTGTGCCGGGCGCAGTACCATTCACCATCCCCGCCGGGAACCGCTATGGGTTCGCTCGCCGTCAGGGCCGCCCCGCATTCGCCGCAAAACTTCTTGCCGCTCGGGTTGCCCGCCTTGCACTCGGGACACACCATCGCGCCGCCCCCTGTCTTTGGTGGATTTGGTGTTATATTCGCCGTTCTTCGGAGAAATCCTGTGCAGGAAAATGGAGATTGTGTGCCGTAACACTTTGCAGAAGAACTTTCGGAAAAGGAAATCTTGATGTTGCGTCAATCATTTGCCTGGTGGACATTTGCCGGACGAGGCGTTTCTGACCTTGAACTTTTGCAGGCCGCAAAAGCTATCGGCTACCAGGGCGCGGAAATGCTCCCGGAAACGCTCTTTAATCAAGCACAGGACCTCGGCTTTGTCCTGGCAACCCAGAACGGGCAGCGGAGCCTGGACCAGGGCTGGAACGATCCCGCCCAGCATCCGCGCCTGGAAACGGAGCTGCACACTTCTTTGGCACTCGCCCAAGAATACCAAATCCCAAACTTGATCGTCTTCAGCGGCAACCGCCGGGCAGGTCTCTCAGAAGAAGCGGGCCTCGAAAACACGGCGCTTGGCCTGGCCCGAATTGCAAAAGCGGCTGAAGACGCCGGGGTGACGCTGATCCTGGAACTCTTAAACAGCAAAAGGGACCACCCCGGCTACCAATGTGACCGGACAGCGTGGGGCGTGGAAGTGTGCCGCCGGATTGCGTCCCCCCATGTCAAGCTGCTGTACGACATCTACCACATGCAGGTCATGGAAGGCGACTTAATCCGCACCATTGAAGCGAACTTTTCGGATTTCGGCCACTATCACACCGCCGGTAATCCAGGGCGGCATGACTTAGACCAAGCACAGGAAATCTTCTACCCGCCCATCTTTGAGGCCATCGCCGCCACCGGCTACACCGGATTTGTCGGCCATGAGTTTATCCCCAAAGGCGACCCTGTCCTGGCCCTGCAAGCCGCTTATGACCTTTGCCGCCATTCTTTGTCTCCTAAAGGAACCGCTGATGACCCCCAATAACCAGCCCCCAACTTCTGTCCTGCCGAGCTTTTCCTTCACCCGCCGCACGTCCGGCAGTCTGCCGCCGGCGCAGTTTGGTGCGCTGGTCGGCACGTTTGACCATGTGACGCTGGTTCCTGAAGGCGCGGCCCGGCCTGACGACAACCATGTGTACTTGTGGATTCGCATCGCGGACGGTCCCTACGCCGGGCTGTATGAATGCGCGTTCAATATTCACTCCACCGACCAAACCAACGTGCAGTTTACCGACTGGCTGGAAGACATGACCGGAAAGGCGCTGCCGCCCGCCGGGTTCACTCAGCCTTCTCTTTCCTACGCCGCGCTTGGCCTCAAAGACGCCGATTTCGCGCCGGTCCAGCAGGGCGACTTGCAGACTTTGGTCACGCATTACGCCGAAACCTGCATTCTCATGGCGGCCTACGGCACGACTTATTCCGAAGGAACCGGCCTGCACGACATCCATCTGAACGCGGGCGAACAGCCCGGCAGCGGCCACGCCGACCGGGAAGGGCAGGACGGCGCTTTGGTCTTTTATTTTGATGCCGCCGGGGCGCTGTCCGCCCACTGGATCTTCGTCAAGTTTGACACACAGAGTTTAAGCTGAGTTTTTCAGGCGATGCCGCGCAAAATATGCTATAATAAAAGAAGTTTAACAATTAAAGAATGTGGATTTGAGGAGCGTTACCTTCGGCTATGGATACCAGTGATTTCCGCAACGGCATTTCTATTGTCATGGACAATGACATTTACACGATTACCGACTTTCAGCACGTCAAGCCCGGCAAAGGCGGCGCGTTCGTGCGCTCGACACTGAAAAACATCAAAAACGGACGCACCATTGAAAAAACCTGGCGCGGCGGCGAGCGCATGGACCAGGCGTTTCTAGAACGCAAGTCCATGCAGTATCTATACAACGACGGTGCAGAATACTTTGTGATGGATCCCGAGACGTTCGAGCAGTCTTCCGTCCGCAAGGATCAAATCGGCGACAGCGTCAAGTATTTGAAAGAAAACATGGAACTGAGTGTTCTCAGCCACAAAGACGCCATTATCGGCATTGAAGTCCCAAGCTTTGTTGAGCTGGAAGTCACTGAAACCGCCGGTCCCGAAAAAGGCGACACCGCTTCCGGCGGCGGCAAGCCCGCGACAGTGGAAACCGGCGCCGTCGTCACCGTCCCCTTCTTCGTGAAAGTCGGCGACAAGATCAAAATAGACACCCGCAGCGACCAGTATCTGGAGCGCGTCAAGTAAGTTAAAGATTATCAACTGGCTGTTACCCCAGGATTAAAATCCTGGGCTAAGGCTTTAGTGGGGTGAAGAGCCTTCGGCTGGTTGTCCTGCGGACAAAAAAGCAAAAGGAAAAGCAGGTTTTCTGCCGGCTCATCTTCTGTCCGTAGGACAGCCGGCGCGAAGCGCCCTCCAGCCCAGGATTAAAATCCTGGGGTAACAGCGTTAAATAACCTACAAGAAAAGCATTCACGAGAATAGTATCTATGGAAGAACGAATTGACCTAACCGAAGCCCCGCTGCCCCGCGCCCCGCGCCCGACGCGGCGGCAGAGGAGCCGGGGAACCGGGGTGCGTAAGCTCGACGAAGGTGCGCGTCGAACACTCGGCATCTCAGCGCTTGTCTGCGGGCTGGCGCTCTTGTACCTGCTTTGGGGCTTGCTCGGCGGTGCCTGGTCGCATGAGTCCATGGGCCTGCTGCCTCACGCCGCCCGCGCTCAGCAGATGGCGAACATCGCGCTGGTGTTCCAGGTGCTGCAAGGCGCAAGCTTCTTCCTGATTGTTTCCCTGCTCATTTCCTGCGCCCAGGCCGAAGGCGTCGGCTACTGGCTGCTGGGCGGCGCGTTGTTCTTCGCCCAGGGTGTGCCGCTGCTGACCGAGCAGGTGTACGGGTTTTCCCACCACACTGCAAGCGGCGCAAGCCAGGCGGCGATGAAAGACTTCCATAGCCTAGCCTGGTGGTTCGGTATTCCCGGCGTCCTCTGGACAATAGTAGACATTTATCGGCGTCTGGCCGGGGCCGCCGAAATCGCCGCCATCCAGCGGGCCAACG
>CAXTRL010000349.1:0-3774 GCA_964246575.1 uncultured Armatimonadales bacterium | reverse complement strand
GTTCATTCCCGGCGGTCCGCCGCTGATTATCCCAGCGGCGGCAGTCAGCGGAAAGTCGGGATAACCTTCATCTGTCGACGCCCAGCATCGGGCGTTCGTGGCGGACAGCGGCGGCGAGCTTCTGCAACTTCTTCGGCGGCTCTGCTGAAGCCGGGCGCAACCGTCACGATTGCCGCGCATGTCCACCAGACCACAGGCGGTCAGGGCATTGACCTGGGCCTTGCCAGCCTCGCCCCCCACTAGCGGGACTGAAAAAAGCCGGATGCCTATTGGGCATCCGGCTTTCTCATACATTGGCTTTCATGCGCGACGCGATTTTTTCAATGTCTTCTAAACTGGTGCGGACCTCACGGTTGATTTGAGACGTTTCTTCGGCGGCTTGACGGTCTACTTCTGCCGCTTGACGGGCTTTCTCGGTCGCCTGACGCAGCGCCTCCGCGGCTTGGCGGGCTTCTTCTGCGGCATCGCGCAGCGCTTCCGCTGCTACCCGCTGCTCCTCTGAGGCGGCTCGAGATTCTTCCGCCGCTTGGCGCAGATACTCCGCTTCGGCTCGCTTTGATTCTTTCTGGTAGCGTTCGGTTTCCCCGGCTTTGCGCTCGTCTTCGCCTTCCGCGCGTTCTTCTTCTGCTTCCTGGCGCTCTCCCTCGTTTTTCTGGCGCATTCCTTCGCTTCCCTGGCGCACTTCTTCGGAAATGTCCCGCTGGTCTTCCCGCGTGTCCCGCTGGTCTGTGCCGGGTTGGGCCTGCGCGGCTTCTTTCTGAGAATGTTTTGTGTTCATGCCGGTCCTCACAAAGAGATGATTTACGCTTTAGGCTTCATTGATTATACCCTTGAACAAAGATGCACGACTGATACCCAGGATTGAAATCCTGGGCTGGAGGGCACTTCGCGCCGGCTGTCCTGCGGACAGAAGAAAGAAGACCGAGCGTAACTGTCTTTTGTCCTTAGAACAACCAGCCGAAGGCTCCCCAGCCCAAGATTTCAATCCTGGGCCGCTGCCGTTCTGCACTGCCGCAGGTGTTTAATGGGGGCCATCGTGGTAAAATAGGGCGTGGCCGCATCGGTGCGGCTTTTTGATGGGCGCGGTTTTTGGGCGGCGAGTGGAAAGCAGGGATACTTGGCAGTAGACACTGGAGTCGGTGCACGGCGCGAAAGCGAGCGAGAGGATTTAGAAGACAAGTCCGAAACAGGATACGCCGGGGAGCTTGGGTCGCTGCCGGTGCTGCCGGAAGTGGAAAAAGATGCGGAAACGAAGGCCGGGCTGCACCGGACGGTCTGGATGCTGGCGTGGCCGTCGGTCCTGACCATGCTGCTCCAGACGTTTAACTCGTTCCTGGACCGCTTTTTTGTGGGGCATCTGGGGTCGGACGCGCTGGCGGCGGTCGGGGTCGGCGGGCAGTTCATGTTTCTGCTGATGTCGGTGGGCATGTCCATCTCCACGGGAACGTCGGCGCTGGTGTCCCGGTTCACGGGCGCACAGGAGCCGGACCAGGCCAAGCTGGCGGCAAACCAATCGCTGTGGGTGGGTGTCATTGCGGCAGTGCTTTGCGCGGCGGCGGTTTGGCCGCTGCGGCACCTGGTCGTCGGCTGGATGGGCGTCGACGCCCATGCCGCCGGCCTATGTGTGCGCTACCTAAGCTTGACGCTTCTCGGTATTCCGGCGCTGTTTGTGATGCTGATTTTGTCCAGCGTGTTTCGGGGCCTGGGCGACACGGTGACGCCTCTCAGGGTGATGATCGGGGTCAACATCATCCATTTGGGCGGCGATTACCTGCTGATCTTTGGGCATTTCGGATTTCCGAAGATGGGCCTGATGGGGGGCGCGACGGCGCTGATTTCGTCGCAGGTCATCGGGGCGCTCCTGTACTTCTGGTTTTTGCAGCGCTCGGCCCTGCGCGGGTTCGGGACGCGCCTCAAAACTTTGGACTGGGACTGGGCCAAGCGCATTCTGCATATCGGGCTGCCGGCGGCCGGGCAGAACGTCTCGCGGGTGCTGTCCATGATGGTGTTTACGGGGGTGCTGGCGCGATCCCCGCAGGCAACGGCGGCGGTGGCGGCGCTGACGATTGGCATGACGTCGGAAAGCATTGCGTTCATGCCGGGCTTTGCGTTCTCCATGGCGGCGGGGACGCTGACCGGGCAAAACCTGGGCGCGGGCAAGCCGGAGCGGGCGGAGCGAGCGGCTTGGGTGTCTTTGCAGCAGGGCTTTGCAATTATGATTGTGATGGGCGGCGTGTTCTTCGTGCTGGCGCGTCCCTTCGCGCACATCTTCACGCACGACCCGCATGTGGTTCCCTTAACCGTAGCATATTTACGAATCGCCGCCGTGTCCGAGCCGTTCCTCGCACTTGGCATGATCTTGACCGGGGCGCTCAACGGGGCCGGAGAAACAAAAGCTCCGGCGTGGGCTGGGGTGGCGACTATGTGGGGCGTCCGCCTGCCGCTGGCCTGGCTGCTGATTTACGGTTTGCACTTCGGCGCGACGGGGGCATGGTGGGCGATGACGGTCAGCACGGCGCTGAACGGCCTGGTTGCGCTGGCGCTGTTCAAGGGCGGCCGCTGGAAGCAAGCCGAAGTGTAGAAGAAGTAGAAGAATAGGAACCGGCACTTATAGTGCCGGTTTAATTTTTGCCTGGGCAGGTGTTCATTTGCGCGTAAGTTGGTAAAAGCAGTTGGAAAAGAGCGGAAAGAAAATGGAAAGAGGGCGATTTGGCTGACACGATTATTGGGGTCAAGCACGAAGGCGATTACCAGTCAGGGATAGATGCAAGCGCACCGCCGCCAGAACAAAATGAGCCGGATGCCGGACAAGAAAAAGAAGAAACTTCTCAAGAACTCCATCGGTCAGTCTGGAAGCTGGCTTGGCCGTCGGTCCTAACAATGGTTTTGCAGACGCTCAACTCATTTATTGACCGCTTTTTTGTGGGACATCTCGGATCCGACGCGCTGGCGGCGGTTGGGATTGGCGGGCAGGTGCTGTCGGTGCTGTTCGCCGTCGGCATGTCCATTTCCGCCGGGACGACGGCACTGGTTTCGCGGGCCAAAGGGGCAGAGGATGAAGAAGAAGCCCGGCAGGCCGCAAACCAATCACTGTGGATCGCGGTAATCGCGGCGGCGGGTTGCGTCGCGGTTATCTGGCCGCTGCGCCGGGTCGCGGTCGGTCTGCTGCATGTGGACCCGGCGGCGACGGAGCAGTGCATCCGCTACCTGAGCCTTACGCTGCTCGGCATTCCGGCGCTGTTTCTGATGCTGATTCTCAGCGCGGTGCTGCGGGGTTTGGGCGACACGGTGACGCCTCTCAGAGTGATGATCGGTGTGGACTTGATCCATATTGCCGGCGACTATGCGCTGATTTTCGGGCATTTCGGCCTGCCGCGTTTGGGCCTTACCGGCGGGGCTATGGCGCTGATTGTGTCCCAAGTCGTGGGCGCGGCGCTGTACTTCTGGTTTGTGCAGCGAACGCGGGTGCGCGGGTTTGTCTTTTGCCGCAAGCATCCTGATTTGGAGTGGAGCAAGCGCATTTTGAGTATCGGGGGGCCGGCAGCGGCGCAGAATGTTTCGCAGGTGCTGTCGGCGATGGTCTTTACGGGCGTGCTGGCGCATTCGCCGGAAGGAACTTCGGCGGTGACGGCGCTGACGATTGGGCAGACGTCGGAGGGGATCGCCACAATGCCGGGCTTCGGGTTTGCGGCGGCGGCGGAAACGCTGGCCGGACAGCATCTCGGCGCGAAAAGGCCGGAGCAAGCCGCGCGGACCGGCTGGGCCGCTTGGCAG
>CAXTRL010000348.1:2920-3784 GCA_964246575.1 uncultured Armatimonadales bacterium | reverse complement strand
ACCATGCGTTAAAACGCACGGCTAGACGGCGCGGACGCCACGAAACACCGCTTCGCGGGGTTAGAATTAGAATGTTTCCAGTGCCGCGAAGCGGTACTTCGTGGCCGAAGGCCGTGTAGCCGTGCCATTTATGGCATGGTCTGAATGGCATGGTCTAAACTGGCACAGCGCCGCTTTCGCCATTCTACCATAATCATGGGATGCCATTGCGTGGATGCGCGTGGTATAATAGGCAATCTTCATGCCCAATTCCAGTAGGAGCTATTCTTTGACCGCTCGCGCTTCTTTTGCTTCTTCCTATTTTGCTTTCGTCTGCCTCGCCGCGCCGCTGCTTGTGGCCGGCTGCGGGCATCATTCCCAAACGGTGTCGCTTCATGCCCCTGTCGGCAATGTATTCCGCTACCCCATCAAGACCGCGCCGACGACGTTTGACCCGGCGCTGGTGCAGGACGGGGACACGATTGATGTGTTGCAGCAGGTCTTTGAGGGACTGGTGCAGTGGTCGCCGGACAACAAAATCGTGCCGTGCCTAGCCGAGAAATGGGACGTCAGCCCAAACGGCCTGACCTACACGTTCCACCTGCGCCCCGGCGTCAAGTTCCAGGACGGCGCTGCCGTGACGGCGTCCGACGTGTTGTATTCCATGCAGCGGTGTTTGGACCCCAAGCTCGGCTCGTCCGTCGCGCTGAATTATTTGGGGGACATTCAAGGCGCGAAAGAGCTGAATTCCGGCAAGGCGGCAACTCTCACGGGCGTCAAAGTGGTCAACCCGCAGACAGTCGCCATCACCATTACGAAGCCCAAAGCCTATTGGATTGACACGCTGACTTATCCAACCGCGTATGTCGTGTCCCGTGCCGAAGC
>CAXTRL010000348.1:0-2910 GCA_964246575.1 uncultured Armatimonadales bacterium | reverse complement strand
CCGAAGCCAAACCCGGCGTCCCGCTGTCCGCCGAAGACGACGCCAAAGGCGCGGGAACCGGGGCGTTCAAGCTGACTGCCTATGTGCCAGACTCCAAAGTCACGCTGGCGGCAAACCCCGCGTACTGGGCCGGTGCGCCGAAGCTTGCGGGCATCGAGCGGCCCGTTATCATTGACGCCGGCACCCGCCACGACGAGTATGTGCGCGGCGATGTGGACATGCTGCAATTCGAGTCCCCCGGCGATCTGGACAACGACTCCAAAGACTCGGTTCTGAAAAACCAAGTGAAGCTGTTTAAACGCGCGTCTACTTACTACTTGGGGTTGAACCAAAAAGCATTTCCAGCGTTTGCCGACGTCCGTGTCCGGCAGGCATTAGCCTACGCCACCGACAAGCAGAAGATCGTCCAGGTCGTCTTTGCAGGCAAGCGCGATGCCGCGCAGGACATTCTCGCCGAAGGTATTCCCGGCTTTGACCCGAAGTTCCAGGGCCTGCCGTATGACCCCGTGAAAGCCAAGCAGCTTCTCGCCGCCGCCGGTCACGCGAACGGCGCGGGCCTGCCGCCGGTTCCCTTGACATACAGGCAGGGCCAGCCAGAGTTAGAGAAAACCGTGGTCTTGATCCAGCAGATGTGGAGCGACAATCTTGGCGTCCAGGTCAAGCCGCAAGTGACCGAATGGGGCGCGATGCTGGACCGGGAAGACAAGAACGCTTTGGAGTGCTACCATATCCGCTGGGCCGCCGATTATTTGGACCCGCAGGATTATTACAGCGTCCTGCTGCGCTCTGGCGGCCCGGAAGACCATGTCGTGTATTCCAACCCCAAGTTTGACGCCCTTTGCGACGCCGCCGACGTTTCGCAGAACCCGTCCCAGCGGGCCGCGCTGTACCGCCAGGCCGCTCGGATCGCCGCCGACGAAGTGCCGATGATCCCCTTGTATTACCAGCAGGATGTCGAGCTGGTCAAGCCTTATGTGTCCGGCCTCGACGACGGCCTGATGGGCCATCTGCCCTACAAGCACCTGACGCTTGCTCACTGACGACAAGCGGCAAAAGGCCGGGGTTGTAGAAAACCCCGTAATAGACGCTTCCTTTGGACAAAAGAAAAAGCCCCGGCATGTTTGGCCTCTCCGTTTCCGATGTATATTTCGTGCGGGTTTTTTCTACAACCCCGACTCTGATACACATCCCACCCTCGCAGCGCCGCGAACAGAAAAGGCTTTACTTGACATCGCTTGCACTTTCGCGAACACGTTTTTCGTTTTTCGCCGCGCCTTTATCGCTGCTCGCTCTGCTCACCGGCTGCGGACACCACCACAACGCCGCATCCGGCGGGAATGTCCTGCGCGTTTCGATGGCTACGGCCCCCGTCACGTTTGACCCGGCGATGGCTCAGGACGTGGAAACCAACCAAATGCTGACGCAGGCGTATGAAGGCCTGGTCCAGTATGACCCAAACAATAAAGTCGTGCCGTGCCTGGCCGAGAAATGGGACATTAGCCCGAACGGCCTGACTTATACGTTCCACCTGCGCCCCGGCGTCAAGTTCCAAAACGGAATGCCGCTGACGGCGGACGACGTGGCGTATTCCCTGCTCCGAACGCTGAACCCTAAGCTGGCTTCTCCTGTCGCGCCCGAGTACATGGGTGACATTCAAGGGGCGCTCGATGTCTATACCGGCAAGGCGACAACGCTCGCTGGGGTCAAAGTCGTAGATCCACAGACAATCGCTATCACGATCACCAAGCCCAAAGCCTACTGGATTGACACGCTGACCTACCCGACCGGCTGGGTGGAATGCAAAGCGATTGCCGAAAAAGAAGGCACAAGCCCGCTTTCCGATGCCGACGCCGAAGCAGGGGCAGGCACCGGCGCGTTTAAAGTCACCCGCTTTGTCAAAGACCAGGAAGTGGACTTTGATGCCAACCCAACCTACTGGGGCGGTGCGCCGAAGATTTCCGGCATCGCCATGCCGGTCATCCTGAACCCCGGCACACGCCATGAAGAGTTCGCCGCCGGCAGGTTCGACATCATGCGCGGCCTGCAAGTCGGAGATTTGGAGACCGACAAAACCGATCCGGCGCTGAAATCTGAGATCAAGATTTGGCCCCGCGCCGGCATCAATTACTTGGCGCTGAACGAGAACGTCTACCCGCCCTTCAAAGATGCCCGCGTTCGGGCCGCGTTCGCTTATGCCACCGACAAGAAAAAGATTTCCGACGTTGCCGCGCAGGGAGTGTACCCGGTCGCGCCCGACATCCTGCCGCCGGGCATTCCCGGCTCCGACCCGCACTTCCAAGACTTGCCGTATGACCCGGTGAAGGCCAAAACGCTGCTGGCCGCCGCCGGTTTCCCCAACGGTCAGGGCCTGCCGCCGCTGGAGATTTACTCCACGGAAAAGAACCCGCTCGGCCAGAAAACAATGGACATCCTGCGCCAGATGTACGCGCAGAACTTAGGGCTGACGGTCAACGAACGCCAGATGGAGCTTGGCTCGATGGTCGCCGCCGAAAACAAAGGCACGGTGCTTGCTTCTTACGTTTTCGGCTGGTACGCCGATTATTTAGACCCGCAGGACTTTTACAGCCTGCTGCTGTCGTCGAAAAGCACCAACAACCACACCGGTTACTCCGACCCACAGTTTGATGCCCTCTGCGCCCGCGCCGACGTCGAGCGCGACCCGGCAAAGCGCACAGCGCTGTACCGGCAGGCCGCCCAAATCGCCGCCGCCGCCCCGCCGCGCATCCCGCTCTACTACGCGGTTGACCCAGAGCTAATCAGTTCCCGCGTCCACGGCATTGACGACTGCTTGATGGGCCATTTGGCCTATAAACGGGTAACGCTGAGGTAAGGAAGCCCCCACCCCCAGCCCCTCCCCCGTCGGAACGAGAGAGGGGAGCAGATGAGGAA
>CAXTRL010000347.1:0-3818 GCA_964246575.1 uncultured Armatimonadales bacterium | reverse complement strand
CGCGGCGCAGGCGGCGCTTGCAGGCCCGAAAAGTAGGGCTTAAACTGCACCATGCCCGCTGACGTAAACAGCAGGGTCGGGTCATTCGGCACCAGCGAGTCGGACGGCAGCCGCTTCGCCGCTTTGCCCTCAAAAAACTCCAAATACAAGCGTCTCAGTTCGCTGCCCAGCATAAACGATGCCTCCACGAGAAGAAGTCCATAGAAAGTTAGTAGATGGAAATAAGTATAGCACAAAAAGCGGCGCGGCTCGAAAACGAGAGGTTAAGCCGCAAATGGGGCCGGGAAGTGGTAGAGTATTTAGAATATCCCCGCCGTGAACGGCAGGTCTGGCGGCGCAGACGCCAACCGCACGGTGTGCGGAAGAACAGGAAGGCAAAACGTCAGCAGCAATTTCGGTCGCAGACCGATTGGCGTCTGCGCCGCCAGACCTGCCGTTCACGGCGGGGCATTGGAACATTCTCGTCCAGGGGTAACCTATGATCCTGCAAGAATACTTACGCACCGGCGGCACACTGACCGCGCTGGCGGAGACCTACGCCGTTAAATCCGTGCGCCACCCAGCCTACCCGAACCTCATCTTGTTCAAGTACAGCCAAATCGCCTCCGACATGAGCCTGCCGCTGGTGCAGGAATGCCGGGGCGTTATCTTGGATGAAAACGACGACTGGCGCGTCGTCAGCCGGGCTTACGGAAAATTTTTCAACTACGGCGAACCGAACGCCGCTGAAATTGATTGGGCCACGGCATGGGTGCAGGAGAAGGTGGACGGAACGCTTTGTACGGTGTACGAGTACGCCGGGCAGTGGCACGTCGCCACGACAGGCACCCCGGACGCGGGCGGGCCGGTCAACAACGGCGAGATCATTTTTGCCGCTTTGTTTTGGGAAACGCTTGGACTGTATCTTGGCGAGGATTGGGACGCGCCGCCCTGGGAAAGCACCGACTGGTGCTATTTGTTCGAGCTGACCACGCCCCACAACCGCGTGGTAGTCAACCACCTGACGGCAAGCCTGACCCTGCTTGGTGTGCGGGACCGGGCGAGCGGGCAGTGGGTGACAGATTCGGATACCGTCATGGCGCGGGTCGTGCCGGTCGTCCGCGAGTTCCCGCTGCAATCGTTCGCCGACATTTCGGCAACATTTGACGGCATGGACCCGCTTCAGCAGGAAGGCTACGTTGTCGTAGACGCTTTGGGGAACCGGGTCAAAGTCAAGCACCCAGGCTACGTCGCCCTGCACCACATGAAAGACGGCATGACGGCGAAATCCATTCTGGAAGTCATTCAGCGGGGCGAAGTGCCGGAAGTGACCGTGCATTTTCCGGAACTCGCCGAGGCGTTCAACCGGGTCAAGTCACAGTACGACGCGCTGGCTTCTGCCATTGACGCGGCGTACCTGCCGATCCAGTCCACCGAAACCCAGAAAGATTTCGCCGCTGAGGCTCTGGCGTTTTCCTACTCTACCGCGCTGTTTGACCTCCGCAAAGGCAAAGCCGCCGATGGCCGAGACTTTCTTGCCAAAGCCGCCATGCCGAGCCTCCTGCGGCTGTTGGGCATAAAAGAGGAAGCCAAAGAAGCTGAGAGTGACCAGTGACGCAGTACATCTCAGTCTTCCACAGAGGAGCCGGGGCTTGTGCGCGTTTGATTGACTTCTACGCCCAATTTGTGCCATACTCTAGCCTGTTTTAAATTGTTTGCCATGCCCGGAAGCCTTGCCTCCTCCCGGTGGTCGCCCTTGCGACTAAAGGAAGATTATCGCCATGAACGACGCCCAAATGCCTTCAAATGAAGAGCCAATAGAAGAAGTAATACAAGAATCCACCGAAGAATACTTGGGAGACTATACACTCGTATTGGACGAGCCAGAAGATGAAGTGCAGGTCACTGAAGCAACAGCCGACGAAGACCAGCGGCAGGAAGTCGCGCCGCCGCCGTTTGTGCCGAAGCCGCTGGTCGCCATTGTCGGGCGGCCCAATGTCGGCAAGTCCACTCTGTTCAATAGGCTAGTCGGCAGGCGCATCGCGATTGTCGATGACGCGCCCGGCATCACCCGCGACCGGCTGTATGCTGAAGGCGACTGGAACGGGCGCGAGTATGTGCTGGTAGACACCGGCGGCATTCAGATGTTCGACACTGACCCCCTTAAGTCCCAAATCCGCTTGCAGGCCGAAATCGCGATGGAGGAAGCCGACGTTATTGTCCTAGTGGTAGACACAACGGTCGGGCTGACGTCCGATGACCAGGAGCTGACAAATGCCCTGCGCCGCTCACCGAAGCCGCTGATCGTGGTTGCCAACAAAGTAGACAACGGCGACCAGGAAAACCGGAACGTCGCGGAAGTCTACGGGCTTGGCCTGGCCCATGTGTTTCCCGTATCGGCCCTCGGCGGACGCGGTGTCGCCGACGCTTTAGACGCCATCGTTGAGCGGTTCCCGCCTGCGCCACAGATGACCGAAAACCCGCCGGAAGATGACCGGATCAAGATCGCGATTATCGGACGTCCGAATGTCGGCAAGTCGTCGCTCTTGAACTCCATTTTAGGCGAAGAACGGGCGATTGTGTCCCCCGTCGCCGGTACGACCCGCGACTCTACGGACACGGCGTTTGTGTACCATTCGCCGCAGGGGGACCGGGAAGTCGTGCTGATTGACACGGCCGGCATCCGCCGGGCCGGCAAGATTCAAGGCAGCGTGGAATATTACACCGTGCTGCGGGCCGTGCGGGCGATTGAGCGGGCCGACGTGGTCATGCTGGTCGTGGACGGCAAGGACGGCGTCACTGACGGCGACAAGCGGGTCGGCGGCTACGCCCATGAAGCGGGCCGGGCGGCGATCATCTGTGTCAACAAATGGGACTTAGGCCGCAAGGAAGTCTTAGAAGAAATGCCCGGCCAGAACCCGATGAGCGTTTTCTCCGAAGAGCTGCGCGACGGGATGCACTTTCTGGCGTATGCCCCGCTGGCGTTCACGTCGGCCACCACCGGCAAAGGCGTCCCCGCCGCCGTTGAAGCGGCTTTAGATGCCGCCGAAGCCCATTCCATGCGGATTCCGACCGGCGAGCTGAACCGGCTGGTCCGAGACGCCGTAGACGCGCATCCGTACAACGAGAAGGGCAGATCGCTCAAAATCAAGTACGCGACCATGCCGACCGTCAAGCCGCCGACAATCGTGCTGTTCGTCAACGACCCCGAACTCATGCACTTTTCGTACCTGCGTTACTTAGAAAATCGCATCCGGGAAACGTACTCGTTTGAAGGAACGCCCCTGCGGATTCAGGTGCGAAAAGCCGCTAAAGACAAGACCGAAGAAAAAAGCAAATGACCCAAATTGCGGCGATGCACTTTGCCGGCGCTGGGACGGAAGCACAGGGAACGCTGGTTCTGCACGACGATGGCACGCTGCAAGTCGCGCCGAGCGAGGCGATGCGCGACAGCTTGTCGAATTTGGAAGAAGCCGCCCTGCACCGAGCGCACCTGTTCGGCACAAACCTGGGACTCGGCTTGGTTGCTCTGGGCTTTTTGGCAATCGGAGCCGGCTGGGCGTATGGCCGGATCTTCGGCAGGCTGGGCTACACCCTGAGCCGCCCGCGCCCCGTGGATGCCGTTTCGCTGACCCGTACCGAGAGCGGCGGCGTCCGTCTCATCATGCGCGGCACAAGCCGCCTGCACATTATCCGGCTGTTTTGGAGCGCCGACGAAGTGCAGCCTGCCGAGGCAGAGGCGTTCATGGCAAAATACGACGAAGTGCGCGGCAGGTAAAAGGCCCGGCACTGGAAGTGCCGGTCTACTCTTGAATAAAAGTCCCTGCGGGACTAAATGC
>CAXTRL010000346.1:0-3824 GCA_964246575.1 uncultured Armatimonadales bacterium | reverse complement strand
CTCAAAAACGCAGTTGGAAATCACAATGTTCTTGAACCCGCCGTTTGACTCCGTCCCCAGCTTGATGCGCCCGGTCCCGCCAGGATCGTTCTTTCCCGGCCTGCCGCGCTGATAAGTGCCGTCCAGGACGCTGCCTTCCACGAAGCCGCTGACGAGGCAGTTCGTGATCGTCACATCTTGCGTCGCACGCGCAAAGCCGAGGCCATAAGAGCTTTTCAAGCAAAGGCCGTCATCATGGGGCGAATTGATGCTGCAATTGGAGACATGGACGCTTCGGCAGGAGTCAATATCCATGCCGTCGCGGTTGGTGTCAATTTGAAGGTTGTCAATGGTCAGATTGTCTACCCCGGTCGCTAGGATTCCGAACCAGCCGCCGTGCTGGATCGTGAAATCGCGCAGGATCACATGGCGGCAGAGCTTCAAGCTGATAGCCTTGTTGCCGCTGCCGGCTGTGTGATCTTCCCCCGACACTAGGCCCTCGCCCCAAATGCGGCCTGGACCTAAGATCGAGACATTCTCCAGATTTTCTCCCCAAATCAAGCTGTTGTGGAAGTGCGTATGCCCGTAGTCCTGAAAATCAGCGGCGGCGGGATTAGGCTCCGGCGCATCGTAACGCACGCTGTCGCTGAAGGGCGCGGCCTTCAGGGTGGCTCCCTGGTCAATGTACAACGCAATATTGCTTCTCAATTGAACCGAAGCCGAAAGGTATGTTCCCGCAGGCAGGCGCACGGTGCCGCCGTCGGCGCGGGAAGCGGCGTCAATAGCTTGGTTGATGGCAGGACTGTCTAAAGCCGTGCCGTCCCCCTTCGCCCCAAATTCGCGCACATTATAAATGCCGCCAGCATTGCCATCTGGAGAAAGCGGAGCGGCAGCCACAAAGCCGCATCTGCCGCTAAGAAGCACACTAGCCGCCAGCATCAAAAACAGCCGCAAGCGAATATGCCGTTCCCGCTCAAAAATCAGCGCCTTGCACCCTTGCCCCTTCGCCATTCTGCATTTCTCCTTTGCGACCTTAAGATTTCACAGCGGTGGCCGCGCTCAATGGCTGTGTCCTTTAGGACATAGTTTCGGTGCGCCGTTCCTCGGCTAAAATGCGATTGCCTTCTAGGACAAGTGCGATAGCTTCCTGCAAGTTCTCGCGGGTCTCTTCCAAAGTCTCTCCCTGCGTGATCGCGCCAGGCAATTCTTCAACAAATCCAATATATCCGCCCTCGTCGGCTTTCTGATAAACTGCCGTGAATGTAACAGCCATGCAATTTGTTCCTTATGTAGTCACAGCTCCCACTCTTCGAGTGACGGCAGGAGCGAGTAGGCGGTCAAGTCCAGATGAATGGGCGTGAGAGAAATCTTGCCGTCGGCGACGGCGCGGACATCAGAGCCGGCTTCGGCCCCGGCGGCTTCTTCGGCCAGCGAGCCGCCGAGCCAGTAGTAAGGGCGTCCGACCGGATCCAGGCGCTTTTCCAAACGGTCCACATACTGCCGCCGGCCCTGCGTGGTGACGGCGACGCCCTTCAGCTCCGAATGGGGTAGGTTGGGGGCGTTGATGTTGAGAATCGTATGCGGCGGCAGGGGCTGGCTTTGAAGGCGCTTTGCGACGAGGACGGCAAACTGGGCGACAGGCTCCCAGTGGATGTCTTTGTCCCACGACGCAACCGACACGGCGACGGAGGCGTGTCCAACCATCGCAGCTTCAATGGCGGCGGACACCGTGCCGGAGTAATGCACGTCCCAACCGAGG
This sequence comes from uncultured Armatimonadales bacterium, assembly GCA_964246575.1. Lineage (GTDB taxonomy): Bacteria > Armatimonadota > Armatimonadia > Armatimonadales > Capsulimonadaceae > JANXMY01. The sequence continues at coordinate 2,086 of CAXTRL010000346.1, read as the reverse complement.
TTAGGGCCGTGGTTGATGCCGGAGACCACTAAATCTACGTCGCCGCCCAGAGCTTCCAGAATGCCTAAAGCCGCGCAGTCCGACGGGGTGCCGTTGGAAGCAAACGCCGGCGAGCCGTCACGCAGATTGACCGGCGATAGGCGCAAGGGCTTGTGCAGGGTAATCGCGTGGCCGGTGGCGCTTTGCTGCCGCTCTGGGGCGACGATCGTCACGCTGCCGACCTCGCGCAGCGCTGATACCAGCGCAAATAAACCGTCGGACTGGAAGCCGTCGTCATTGGTCACTAAGATACGCATTGCCGTCAATAATAGCCCGAAACAGCCTGCCAAGTCAAGAAAAACGTGAAGTCAAGAACGGGTATACTAAGCTATCGTCTTGCCCTGGAGGTTGTTATGCCTGAGTATACACTGGCGGAAGCCGCCGCGCAGCTTGGCCTGCGGGAAGAAGCGCTGACTCCGATGCTGCCCGGCCTCGGCGTTGACCTCAACGCCCGCACGACGCTGACGCAGGCGGAGTTTGATATGCTGGCCGCCGAGCAGCGGCGCATCGCCATCCTTCGCACCAAAGAAGGCGGTGAGCATCGCCGGGACAGCGGCGGCTAGATTACTGCTGTCTGGGGTTGTGGAAAACCCCGGCAGGAAGTGTCCTTCGGACAAAGATACAGAATAAGCCGCACTCGGTATACTCTTCGTCCGAAGGACGCTTCTTTGCCGGGGTTTTCCACAACCCCGGCACGTTCCATTTTCTTAGAAAGCAGACCATTTCCATGCGCCTTTTCCTGTGCGCTCTTGTTCTCCTTTTGTCGCCGCTCGGCAGGCTGACTGCCGCGCCGCCCGCGTCTGCACCACTGCCTGCGCCTGCTCCGGCGGGGCAGTTCGGCGTTTCGGCCCATAGCGATGTTAACATTGAATGGTGGTATGTCAACGCCCATGTCACGACCGAAAAGAACCGGCATTTGGCGCTGATCGGTTCGTTCTTCCGGTTCGGCTCCGGGGTCAACCCTCTGGACGGCTCGCCAATGCCTCGCGCCCATTATTTGATCTATGCCGTGACGGATTTAGACGCCAAAACCCAGCGCCCATACTCGCTGGCCGATGGCACGATGATCAACTTGCTGCGTCAGTTCGGGCCGCTGCTGGCCGCGCAGAACCCCGGCGACAAAAGCATGAGGGCGTTCCTAACAGATTTGAACAACGGCAAGCTACCGCCGCCGAGCCAGGAAATCTCCGGCAAATCGTCGGTCGTCAACAGCCCGTTTCACCTCGCTTACGGCACGGACAACACGCTGGCGGCAACAAACAGCGAGAATACGTCGTTTGACCTGAACCTGAATGCAGGCGGGCCGGACAAAATCCATCTGACGCTGGAGTCCCAAAAGCCGCCGATGGCGGTGGGCGGCAAAGGCGAGACGGGCCTCAAGTCGCCGACCGACATGTACTACTTTTCGCTGACCCGGTGCGCGGTCGGCGGGACGATTGACACCGGCGCAGGGCCGGAAAAGATCACCGGCGGCCAGGGCTGGTTTGACCATCAGTGGGGCAACTCGTGGGTGGCGTCCAACGACGGCTGGGACTGGTGGGGCGTGCAGCTTGATGACGGCACGGACATTTTGTTTTTCCGCCAGCGCGACCTGAAAACAGGCCGCATCTTCTACCCTCTGGCGACGTTTATGGACAAAGACGGGCATCAAAGCGTGACGACAAACATTGTCTTCACGCCCGACCCGAAGGCGCTGTGGAAGAGTCCGAAAAGCGGCGTGACGTACCCGCTGGGCTGGACCGTATCGTTCCCGGACCGTGGCCTCAGCCTGGACATCACTGCCGAGGTGCAAAATCAGGAGATGCCGATCTTGGGGCCAGGCGCGGGAATTTGGGAGGGGCTGTGCGATGTTAAAGCTCTCTACGGCAATGTAGATGCCGATGGCAGGATGGACAGCGATCAAACTGGGCTTCACGGTGTTCAGGGCGTGGCGTACATGGAGCTGGTGGGGTATGGCAGCCCGGCGGTGAAGGCGAAGCTAGTGGGGCGGAAGGAATTGGCGGGGAAGAAGGAGAAGTAAGGAGGGGAAGGCCCCCAGCCCTCCCCC
>CAXTRL010000345.1:0-3844 GCA_964246575.1 uncultured Armatimonadales bacterium | reverse complement strand
TATAGTCACTGTTGACGATGGAACCCGCGAGCTGCGTGTCTTCCGGGTAGCCGTAGCGGGCGACGACGGCGGAGTATGAAGTTCCCAGCTTGATGCCGCGCGTGGTGCCGTAGGAGCCGGAGTAGCCGGTTTCTCGGATCTGCACGACCCGCTTGTCCGGCGAGATTGTGAACTCCAACGTGCCGCCATTGGCACGGTTGTAAATTAGCGTGACGGGCGGCTTCACCGGGGCTGCCGCCGCAGCGCTGCCGGGAAAGCCGGAAGCGCCGCCGGGAAAGCCGCCGCCGGGCGATGCGCCAGGAAAACCGCTGCCGGACGACTCGCCAGGGAAACCGGGCAGGGAGCCGGTGCCGCCGCCGGAAGAACCGCTGCCGGGGCTGCCTTGACTGCCGGGAAAGCCGCCTTGTCCGCCGGAGCTGCCCATTCCGCCTGCGCCGGCGGGACCGCCCGGCGTGTTCGCTGCCGGAGCGACGCCGCCCACAAGGATCTGGTTAGGGTTGCCGAATTTCCGGGTGACTTCCGAACCCGGCGCAAAAATTGAGATGCCGGCCAGCGAGCGCTCCGCGTGGGGCGCTGCCGACGCCGGGGACGACGCGGCGGCCAGTGCCGCGAGGGCTGCGCCGGCCAGCGCCATCCGGCCCCGTGCCGCAAAGCCGATACTGCTCTTGTTCGTGTCCATGAAATCCTCCATTGTCGTCACGCCGTTTTTACCTTGTCTTTTATACCTTGTATTATACGGTATTATTGCATTCAACCGTCTCGGATTCCTGCCGTGCAGAAAAAATCTCACGGGATGAAGCGAGAATGAACTTTTGGGCAATCTGCTCGTCTGAGCTTAGAGGAAAAGACTGCTGTTGAAAAGCCGGTTGGGAGCAACGCATGAGAAATGCAATTCTGGGGGCTGCACGGGCCGTGAGTATGCCGCGAACGGATTATTTTTTGGTGGAACGGTGCCGCAGCAATGATGACGCCGCGTTCAGCGAGGTTGTCGCACGCTACAAGGCGAAAATCTACAATTATATCTACCGCATGACCGGCAGCTCCGAGGACGCGGAAGACTTGACCCAGGAAGTTTTCGTTCGGATGTACACGTCCATTGACTCGTTTCGCGGCCAGTCCAGCCTTAATACCTGGCTGTTTCGAATCGCCGGCAACTTGTGCATTGACCGTTTTCGCCGGACCAAGAACCATATTTCCGCGTATTCTCTGGACGAGCCAGTGGGCGACGCGGACCAAACTCACGAAGTTGCCGACAGCACCTACGAGCCGCACCGGCTGCTGGAAAACGTCGAAATGGCCGAGCAAATCCAGTCAGCCCTGGCAAAGCTGCCGGAAAAGCTCCGCGCGACGCTGCTGCTGCACGACATTGAAGGAATGCCTTACGAAGAAATCGCCCAAGTCGCTGGCTGCCCGCTCGGAACCGTGAAATCGCGGCTGTTCAACGCCCGGATGCAGCTTCGCCAGCATCTTGCCGGGTATTTAAATTCGTAAGCTGGGGACAAGAAATAACCATGAACTGCCAGACCGTCAAGCCGTTACTGTCCGAATTTGCCGACGAAACTTTAGGGGCGTCCACAGCGTGGCAGGTGCAGACCCATCTTTCAAGATGCGCCGAGTGCGCCCGAATTTCCCGCGACTTAGACGCGGCAAAGCGGATGCTGCAAACTCTTCCCGCCGCCGCGCCATCCGCCGGGTTCGATGCCGCGCTGATGCAGCGCCTCGCGCTCACCCGCCGCCCCTCAGCTCCGGCCCAAACCTGGCGTACTCAGCTTGCGGCTGTTTTCGCGCCGCGTGTCGCGACGCCGCGCCGGCGGCTGGGTCCGGCGCTTGCGCTCGGCGCGGCGGTTGCGGCCGGAGGAGCAGCCTTGTTCTTCCCGGTGCAGCCGGCGGCTCCGGTTCCCGTGGCTGTCGTTCGGAGTGCCGACCCGGCGTTTGTCGCCGCTTGCGTCGCGCAGCATCACCGGGATGCCGCCGCCGAACCGCTGGCGGACTTGTCGGCTCAAACACTTTCCGGCAGCCTAGACAGTTCAGCGGCGTCTGGCCCGAACAGCCAGACGGCGGAGACTGATTCTTCCGCCGGCCTTAGCGCATCCGACCCAAGCCAGCTTTAGCTTGAGAAGCTTCTAAAAGAAGCTCTTTTGACAAGAAGCTCTTTTGAATTGTTTTGCTATGCGTAATTGTTATGTTCTGCTCGGTCTGTTTTTCGCGGGGGCGCTTCCGCTGCACGCCGGGCCAAGCCCGGTCCATGTTCCTCATCATATGGTCCCGCCCCGCGCCGCGCCGGGCGCTGCCGACCCTGCCGCCGCCGCGCTGCTGACGCAAATGCTGCGGGCGGAAAACTCGCTGCCGCTGAGCGGCGACCAGGTGACGCTTGTGGTGCGGAACGGCCTGGATATCTCGTCGGAGCAGCAGGTTCAGCGCAATGGCGCACGCGCTCTGCGCCTGGACTACCTGCGTCCGGCCCGGCTTGCCGGCGAAGAGGTAATTGACAATGGCCGTTTCTACTGCCATTTTATCCCATCCCAAACGACGCTGGAGCTGAGTCCGTCGCGCGTCCAAACTCTGCGTGTGCGCGTGCCGCAGGTCATCCGGCAGGTCCAAAGCGGACGGCTGCTGGTGCGTCTGGTCGGGCAGGAGACCGTAGCGGGCCATGCCTGCGTTGTTCTTCAAGTCATGGCCCGCAGCGCCGCTCCCGGGCCGTCGCAGAAGTTCTGGGTTGACCCGGCAAACGGCGCACAGCTTCGCAACGAGCAATACGACAGCGCGGGCCGGCTTCGGTCGGCGTCTTATTACACCCAAGTCGTTTACAATCCGGTGTTTGCTCCGGCCACGTTCCGCCTGCCGCGCGGCGGTCGGGTTGTCGCCGCCGGCTTCGCCCCGCCTACCTTGACTCTGGACCAGGTCCATGCCCAGGCAGCATTCCCCGTTCAGGTGCCGGCTCTCCTGCCAGCAGGCTTTCGCTTTCAAGGCGGCTCGGTCTCCCCGCACGGAAACAATCAGGTCGCCGAACTGCGCTTCTCCAACGGTGCGAACGCTTTGTCTCTGTTCGAGACCCCGGAGCGGCCCGGCCTTGATTCATCACCCCCGCAGCACCCCCGCCCCGGCGTCTTGTTTTCCCGCCACAACGGCCTCAAAATCGTCATCATCGCAAATCTAAGCAACGCCGAACTGGACAGCACTTTGGCATCGCTGCGCTAGATGTAATCATTTGTCAGCGACGAGACAGGAACTCCGGCGGGGAAGAAGGCGTCGCGGCGGTCCTGGGCGAACTCGAAGACGGCGGCCATGAGGGAGTCCCAGGTGAAATAAAGGTCGGCAACGTCTTCCCAGGCGGCGAGAATCAGGCCGCGTGATTCGGAGCCGTCGGGAATGGGGGCAAATCCGAAGGCTTCGGCGACAAAGACGGGGCAGTAGCGGGTTTGTCCTGCATGGGTTCCGGTGCGGGGCGTCAAGCGGTAACAGCCAATGAGGCGGCGGCGGGCGGGGTCGAGATTGGCTCCGGTTTCTTCCCAAGCTTCGCGCACGGCAGCGGCGTCCAGCGTTTCGCCCGGCTCGATGCGGCCCGACGGAATGGTCAGGCCGCGTCCTTCAATGTCGGCGAGGGCAATTTTGTCGCCGTAGAAGACAAACAGCAGGACGGCCCAAAGCCGCCCCTCACTTTCCGGCGGCAGTGTTTCTCCGGCGTCAAACGTCGCATCGGAATCCCATTCAGGCCAGTAAACAGTCGGGAACGGCTCAGGCATAAGACCCCCACCCCTAGCCCCTCCCCCGTCAGAACGGGAGAGGGGAGTAATAAAATAATAAGTGAGAGAACTTGATATTCCTAATCCTAGGGCTATTATTT
>CAXTRL010000344.1:0-3846 GCA_964246575.1 uncultured Armatimonadales bacterium | reverse complement strand
CAAAGCGGGCCTGCCCTTCGGCGCTGAACTCCGGCAGAAACGGCTCGACGTAGGCTTTGAGCGCGACCAGGTACGCCGCCCGTGACCCAACGGAACCGACCGAGTTCAGCTTCAGCATTAAATTGCGGATGCCGATGTTTCGGAAGAACGCCAGGGCAAGCTGGATCACTTCGGCATCAAGCGCCGGGTCGTCCGTGCCGAGCGCTTCCACCCCAAGCTGCTCATGCTGCCGGTAGCGGCCTTCCTGCGGGCGCTCGTACCGAAAGTGCTGAGCGCAGTAATACAGCTTGACCACGCCGCCGCGCGTGTGCAAGGAGTTCTCCAAATAAGCCCGCAGGACCGGAGCCGTGCTTTCCGGGCGCAGCGTCAGCGAGTCGCCGCCTTTGGTTTCAAACGTGTACATTTCTTTCGAGACAATGTCGGTTTCTTCGCCCACAGAGCGAGTGATAAGCTGAGTGTTCTCGAAGATCGGCGTCCGCACTTCGCCGTAGCCGTACAAGCGGCACAGGCCGCGAAATTGGTCTTCGAGATATTGGCGGCGGCTGCTGTCATCCACCCATTTTGGGGCTTCTGGGACAAAATCGTGCGTGCCGCGCGGTCGTTGGTATTTGAGGGCCATAGGGGATCAACTGCGCTGGAAACTGGAACACGGGGCTAAACCCCCGTGCTTTAAAAAAGCAATTCCCCGCCTTTGCGGGCATCAGACCATTCGGTTTCTGTTGTCTTCGCCCGCGAAGGCGGGCGCTTGCACTTCTGAAGCCCTGCCGTTCAGGGCAGGGAATTGATCGAGGCTCACGCTTCCTCATCGCCGGGTTCTACATACTGGCCCATGTGGCGGAACTTCTCGTAGCGCTGGGCTACAAGCGCCGGCGCGGGAACAGGCAGAAGTGGGATCAGCTCACGGAGCAAGGCGTCCTTGACGCTTGCGGTCACTTCCGTCCAGTCGCGGTGCGCCCCGCCAATCGGCTCCGGGATAATGCCGTCAATGATGCCAAGCTCCGACGCCCGCTGGGCCGTCAAGTTTAGCGCGGCGGCGGCATCTGAGCCGCGCGTCGGGTCGCGCCACAGAATTGCGGCGAATCCTTCCGGGGGAATGACCGAGTAGACGGAATGTTCCAGCATCAGAACTCTGTCGGCGACAGCAATGCCTAAAGCGCCGCCGCTGCCGCCTTCGCCGATGATCACGGAGACAATCGGCACGGGCAGTGTCGCCATCTCAAACATGGACCGGGCAATGGCTTCAGAAATCCCACCCTCATCGGCAGCGATGTCGGCGGCGGCGGCAGCCGTGTCCACAAATGTCACCACGGGAACGCCGAACTTTGCCGCAAGACCCATCACCCGGCCTGCTTTGCGAAAGCCCTCAGGCCGAGCCGAGCCGAAGTTCCGAAACTGGCGCTGCTTCAAGTCGCGGCCTTTTTGATGGCCGATGACGGCGACAGGCAAGCCGTCCAATTTGGCGAAACCGGCGACAATCGCGCCGTCGTCGGCCCCTAAACGGTCGCCGTGCAGCTCCGTCCAGTCCTCAAAAATCGCGGAAATATAATCCAGCGTGTAAGGCCGCTTGACATGGCGGGCCAGCAGCACCTTGTCCCACGGGGTCAAATGTCCGAAAAAGTGGGACAGCAGCGCAGCCCGATGCTCTTCATATTCGGCGATCTGGCTGGGCAGCTCCGGCGTGTTCTGCGGGTTCGCCCGGTCTTCCACAATCCGGCGCAGCTTGGACAGATCGTCGTTCAGCTCTTCAATGGACTTCTCGAAGTCCAGCACGTTCATATTAGCCATGCGTGTCCTCCGAAGCGGACGCGGCAAAAACGAGGGCGGGCGCAGGATGAGTGCCGTTGTAGGACTGTAGGGCCGGAGCATGAACAGGAACCGAAGAAAGGCAACCGCCGCTGAGCAGCGACAGCAAAGTGGCGAGAGTTTGCGGCAAATCGCGGCGCGGCACAACTGAGTCAAGGTGGCCGTGGGCCATCTGCCACTCAGCGGTCTGGTAATCTTCCGGCGGCTTCTGCACCGTCGCCTGGGCCACGACACGCGCCCCGGCAAAGCCGATCAATGCGCCGGGTTCCGCCAGATGCACGTCGCCAAGCGACGCATAGGACGCGAGAACGCCCGCCATGGTCGAGTCGGTCATCACGACAATGTACGGCAGCTTGGCTTCCGCAAGGCGTGCGGCGGCAGCCGACGTTTTCGCCATCTGCATTAAAGACAGCAGCCCTTCCTGCATCCGTGCGCCGCCGCCGGTCGCGGTGAAGATCACCACCGGCAGACGCCGGGCAACGCCTTCTTCCATGGCCCGCGCGACTTTCTCGCCATGCACGGACCCCATCGAGCCGGCCATGAAGTGGAAATCGGCGACGCCCAGCACTATGGGAACACCCTGGATGCGGGCCAGCCCCACGCGGAAGGAATCGTTGCTGCCGGTCGCGCCGACGGCTTTTTCCAGCTTGGCTTCATAATCGGGGAACGGCAGGGGGTTTGTGGAACGGATATTGGTGAACAGCTCCGACCAGGAGCCTTCATCGGCGGTGAACGCCACGCGCTCTTCGGCGGTCAGCTTGTGGTGAAAGCCGCACACGGGGCAAACTTTAAGGTTCTTTTCAAAGTCTTTGGTGAACAAAATCTCGCCGCACTTGGCGCATTTTGTTGCGACGCCGTCCGGCACCTGCGCCGCGCTTTGGGCCGCAGGGTTCGGGGCGAATTTCGATCTCAGGCGAGTCCATCCATCGGGGGGCATAAAACATCCTCGTAGTCGCTGTCTTCTTCAATTGCCTTCTTTTGCAGAAGTTCTTGGAAAGCGGTAAGACCTCCCATTATACCTGATAGACAGCAAAACGCGAAATTTGTTTCAGCCTATGACACTACTTAGCAACACTACTCAGCTTGGGCAATTTGGACATGCTTAGGCGCAGCTTTGTGGGAATGCACATGAAGCGAAGAAATAGGGAGCGCTGAGTAAGGCGACGCGGCGGCAAAGCTATCTGGCGCAGCCGGGTCGTCCCCTCCAAACGAGGCAAACGCGACCGTAGCACACGCGGCAAGCGCAACAAAGTAGCCGAGAAAACGGCGAACTGGCATAACAGGCTCTCCCCCCAAAAATACTGCTGGAAAATGTACTAGCCCAGCAGGGTTAAAACACATTGTCGGCAGTGTTAGTTCGGGAAAAGAGACCGCAGAAATACCAGGCTCAGGACGCTGCGCCTGCAAGGGTTCGCTTGACGCGGGCCGAACGGACTGGAAGAGAAGCCTCGGCGCTTTTGGAAAATCCGAGTGAGGAGTGGCGGACGATCAAACGCGCGGGGAAAACTTGGGCGACGCAGTTCGCTTGCGGGTCGGCGAGGCGACGCAGGATCAGCTCACCCGCCGTTTTGCCGATGCCGCTGAAGTCCTGGGCCATTGTGGTTAGGCCCAAATCGTCGAGGCCGGGCGGAACCACGTCGTCAAAGCCGACCAGCGCCACGTCTTCCGGCACACGCAGGGTAAGCTGCCGCAGCGCGGCCACAAGCGAAGGCGCGTAGTAGTCCGCCAGCAGAAACACGGCGGTCGGAGCCTCGCCGCCCGAAAACAGCGCCTGCATTTGGTCCGGGTCCAGCCGCCGTCCACCGTCCCGCAGCAAAATCAGGTTGCGCGGGTTGAACTCCAGGCCGCTGTCGCGGAGCGCCTGCTCATAGCCGCGCAGCCGGTCAGCGGCGGCTTCGGTGGTTTCCATTTGGGTCAAATGGGCGATCCGGGTGTGGCCCTGCGCGATCAAGTGCTGCGTTGCCTGGTACGCGCCGTCAAAGTTATCGGTGCCGGCGAAGTCAAGCTCGACGCCGGGGACGCGCCGGTCAATCGCAACCACCG
>CAXTRL010000343.1:0-3854 GCA_964246575.1 uncultured Armatimonadales bacterium | reverse complement strand
TACCCATTTAGCCCGGCCTTGAAAGACCGGGCGTCTGTCATCCTCTAAAGCGTCCGCTCGGTGCGCTTCATTTCGTAGCACTCAATGGTGTCCTGCGGGCGGTCATTGACGGGTTCCATTGGATCGTAGCCGGGAACCAGAATGCCGCATTCAAAGCCCTGCGCGACTTCACGGACATCGTCTTTCTCGCGCTTCAGGGTGTCAATCTTGCCTTCGGCGACAAGCTTGCCGCCGCGCTTGACACGGACCAAGCCGCCGCGCACGACTTTGCCGGACAAGATGTACGAGCCGGCAATGGAGCCGCCCGAACGGGGCAGCTTGAAGACGGCGCGGACTTCGGCGGTTCCAAGCGGGATTTCCTCGTAGATCGGGTCCAGAAGGCCCGCCATCGCTCGCTTGACGTCGTCTATGAGGTCGTAAATGACCCGGTACTCGCGGATTTCCACATGCTCCGCTTCGGCCAGCCGCTGGGCGGCAGGTTCGGCGCGGGTGTTGAAGCCGACAACCAGCGCGGAAGACGCTGAGGCCAGCAGGACATCGGAGTCGGAAACCGCGCCGACGCCGGACGAGATAAACCGGACTTTGACTTCCGGGTGCTGAATCTTCTCCAAAGACTGCCGGATGGCCTCGACCGACCCCTGCACGTCGCCCTTGATAATCAGGTTCAGCTCTTTGTTTGCGCCGGACTTGAACTGCTGCTGCAAGTCTTCCAGAGTTACCGGGCGGCGCGTGTTCAGCTTTTCGTCGCGCGTTGTCGCGGCCCGGCCTTCGGCAAGCTGACGTGCGGCTTTCTCGTCTTTGACCCGTTCCATGCGGTCACCGGCCGCCGGGACGCTGCCCAGTCCCAGCACGACCACCGGCGTTGCCGGGCCTGCTGTGGTGACGCGCTGGCCCCGGTCGTTCAGCATGGCTTTGATGCGTCCGAACGTCCCGCCTGCGACAATCGAGTCGCCCATTTTGAGCGTTCCCTGGTCAACCAGGATCGTTGCCACTGCGCCCCGGCTTTTGTCCAGCTCCGCTTCAATGACGGTACCCGTCGCCGGGGCGCTTGGGTCGGCCTTCGGCTCGATTTCAGCGTCGGTGACCAGCAGAATTTGTTCCAGCAGGTCATCCAGGCCAAGCTGCTCTTTGGCGGACACTTCGACCGTCTGCACGTTGCCGCCATAGGCTTCTGGCATGACATCGTACTGCGTGAGCTGGGTCAGGACGTTGGTCGGGTTCGCCCCTTCTTTGTCAATTTTGTTGACGGCGACGATAATCGGAACGCTGGCGGCTTTCGCGTGGTTGATTGCTTCAATCGTCTGCGGCATGACACCGTCATCGGCGGCAACAACGAGAACGGCAATGTCCGTCACCTGTGCGCCTCTGGCCCGCATCGCGGTAAACGCTTCATGGCCGGGCGTGTCTAAAAACGTAATCTTACGCTTCTGGCCCTTGTTTTCCGGATCATCCACTTCCACTTGGTATGCGCCGATGTGCTGGGTGATGCCGCCGAACTCGCCCGACGCCACTTTGGCCGAGCGAATGGCATCCAGAAGCGACGTTTTGCCGTGGTCTACGTGGCCCTTGATCGTGACGACCGGCGGGCGTGTCACCGGCCCCGCCGGTTTCTGGCGCGGCTTCGGCGCGACAACCGCCACTTTAGGCGCTTCCGGCGCGGCGGCAGGCGCAGCGCCATTGGTCGCCGCGGGCTTGGCTGTCGTGATAATTGTGATAGGAACTTTGTAGCTCTTCGCCAGCCGCGAAGTGACATTGGAGTCAAGCCGCTGATTCAGCGAGGCTAACACTCCGAGGCCCATCAGCTTCTTTTGAATGTCCGGGGCCGGGACACCGATGAGCTGGGCGAAATCTTTGAGCGTGATGACTTCCGGGACATCCACCGGGTTTGCCGGAATCACCGGAGCGGCTGCCGCCGCGCCATTGGACGCAGGCGTTCCGCTTCCATTCGAGCCGGCACTAGCCGCGCCGTTGCCGGCAGAAACGGGCTTCGCTGCTCCATTGCTTGGGGCTGGGCTAGACGCAGCAGGGACCGGCGCGGCGGCGACTGCTACGCCGCCCGTGCCGATGCGCTGCCGAACCGTGGCAACCAGGGCGTCGGGCAAAGTGCTGGAAGCGGTCCGGGCAGGCTCGCCCATCTGCTTCAGCAGGTCCAATATCTCGTTATTGGGGACGTTTAATTCTTTAGCTAAATCGTAAATTCGCACACCTGACATATATTCCATACACCTCTTGCTTCTTGTTATTTCTTAAATCATAGCGCGGTCGCTCCTGTGTTTGGGCCTGAAATCTGGCCTGTGTTTTGGTCGGTTTCTTTCCGCGCCAGCGCCTTCAAATCTTCCGTCAGCGACGCCGGCACCGGGGCCGAAAGCGAACGCTCAAACCGCTTTTGCTTGGCGGCTTTTTCAATGCATTCCAGAGCCGCGCAGATGTACGCGCCGCGCCCATTCGCCCGCCCGGTTGGGTCTACCGCCACTGCGCCGCCGTCTTTTTCCGGCGCACGCACCACCCGCAGCAGACTTTTCTTGTCGGAAGTCTGCCGGCAGACCACGCAGCTTCGGATTGGTATACGCCGCACTTTCATATGTTCTCCGCGCTCAGTTGACAGCAGCAGCTTCGCGCTGAACTAATAGCAATCCCTGATGCGCTGCTTCAATCTCATCTTCGTAGAAGATGCCGCCCACTGAGCGCCCGGTTGTGTCAACGAAATTGATCTCGTATGCTTGAGGGGTTGTTGTATATAGGCAAAAAACAACTCCTACACTTCCGGCAGGCAAGTAATCGGCAAAATCAGCTACGAGGATCACTCGATCATCTTCTTGATATTTATGCGCCATGATGTCCTCCGAATTATCGCCTACCAACTTCTGTAGCAAAGTCGGGGGCGGTTCCCGCAATGCGCGAAACCTGTCCCCGAAGAAACTTAGCACGCTCGAGGTTGTAAAGCTGCGCTAAATCTGAGCGGGTGCCACCTACCTCCGTCGCAAAATCCTCGTACCATTGCGCCGCCTGTTCGCGATCTGCCAAAGAGATTGCATCCAGCAACGCATTGTCGACGAAAGCGGCCGTCGCCGCCTTTTTAAGCGGTTGGTACAACGGTATCATCTGAGCCTCCCTGCCCCATTGCGGCCTCGCCTACTCCTCGTCCTCATCGTCCAGCATTTTCAGCATGTCGGCGGTAATTGTGACTTCATCGCCGTAAGCGACGGCGTCCTCATCGCCCTCGGTCGGCAGGACAAATGCATCGTCTTCCGAGAAGGCGGCGCGGGCGGTTTGCCCGGTGCCGCGCTCTTCGGCTTCCACTTCCTCGGCGGCGCGGGTGAACGCGGCTTTGGCTTCCTGCGACTCCGAGCGGATATCGATGCGCCAGCCGGTCAGACGGGCGGCCAAACGGACATTCTGGCCGGACTTGCCGATGGCAAGCGAGAGCATGTTGTCCGGCACCAGCACAAAGCACGATTTTTTGTCTTCGTTGACTTTGACCTGCACGCTTTTGGCCGGGGACAAGCTTTCGGCGACAAACTGCTTAACATCGGCGCTCCAGCGCACAATGTCAATCTTCTCGTCGTACAGCTCCGCCACAACCGCCTGCACCCGTGCGCCTCTGTGGCCGACGCACGCGCCGACCGGATCAATCTTGTCTTCTTCCGACGCCACAGCGATCTTGGAACGCGCTCCGGCTTCGCGGGCGACGCTTTTGATTTGCACCGAGCCGTCGGCGATTTCCGGCACTTCCAGCTCAAACAAGCGCCGGATCAGGCTTGGGTGCGAACGCGAAACAATCACCTGGGGGCCGCGCGTGGACCGCTTGACTTCCAGCAAGTATACCTTAATCCGGTCGTTAAAGCGGTACGGCT
>CAXTRL010000342.1:0-3943 GCA_964246575.1 uncultured Armatimonadales bacterium | reverse complement strand
CACGCCCGGCATACAGCAGCATCAATCCCAGCCCAAACCAAGCGCCTGTGGCCTGCTCGCCGAAGTACGGGAAGGTGCTGGTCTGCCCGCTGTTTTGGTTGGCGTCCCACCCATACACGTCGCCGACCACGCGGAACACGCGGGCCAGCACATAAAAGAACCAGCAGGAAAACGACAAGTCCAGCGGCATAAAGTAGCCGAGGCCAATGGCGAACGGGTAAAACGACGTTTGCGTGGACCCAATCGCGCTCCACGGGCGGTTGACGAGCAGTGAGTCGAGGTGGAACAGCTTGACGTTCAGCTCCGGGATGGACGGGATGAGCGTGTGCAAGCCGTTCAAGAACGACACCGAGAAGGCTGCGCCGAAGCCAGCCCACATGATCGGGTTTGCAAAAAAGTTCGCGCCGGCGTTTTCCGAAGTCATCGCCAGCGGAAGCTGCACGATCGGAAACGTCAGCTTTTCGTTTTCAATCCAAGCCCTTCGGATCAGCACCGTAAGGCACAGGTACATGCCGACAAGTGTTAAAAAGAACAGGCCCCAGGCCGTCAGCGGCACAATCCAGGCCCGCAGGTAGACGAGGCCCTGCGGACTGTACAAATTGACGTTGCCGTGGTTCATCGCCCGCAGCGAGTCCGTGTCGGTGATCAGCAGCCATTTGGGAAGGTACTGAAAGAACAAGGATTGCCACTTGTTTTCCGGGGTCGCGTGCCAAAAGGGATAAGTGATGGCGCCGAACATGTTTTGCAGCGTGTCATGCCCAGCGAAGGTGCAGGAAATGACCAGCATGACATACACCAGCAGCAGCTCTTCCTGGCGCATGGGGCTGATGCGTGGAAACACTTTGCGCCAGGCCAGGTTCATCAGCACCACAATAAAAAGAATAAAGATCGGTGTGATGAACAGCGGCAACGAGGTTCCGTCCAGCGTGTACCAGCGGATTTCAATGACAATGGTCCAGAAGACGTTGATGGGAATCAGCAGCAAGCCGAGGATCAGCGTCCGCCACAGGGAAAGCGGCTTGACTTTTTCCGCCGCCGCGTCGCCAGCGCTGTCGTTTCGTCCGGGTGAGGTTGTTCGAAGAGCCATAGGGTGGCAGTTCGCCGCGCCTCATCAATTTTCCTGCGAAGCTGATTTCTGCGAAACCGAATTCTTTTACGGCGCAATGGGTATATCCCGAGAGCGCCGGGGTTGTAGAAAACCCCGGCAGGAAATGTCCTTCGGACACGGAAATGCCTGCGCCTGTCCTTATCTTCGTCTGAAAGACGCTTCTTTGCCGGGGTTTTCCACAACCCCGGCACTTTGCCTGACACTATGCAGGATTCCTCTAGCTGAACGGCGTATTGCCCCCAAAGGAGAACCCTGCCATGCGCTTTCCAACTGCCGCTCCCCTGCTTCTCGCCGCGCTTCTGCTGTCGCCAATCGCCGCGTCCGCGCAGACGCCTCCACCTGCAAAAGCTATATCTCAAAAGGTCTACGTTCAGGTAAATTTTGTCACCGTAGACACTGAAGATTTGGACGCGCTTGGCATTAATTTTGGTTTTATCGTGTTAACCGCCTCCCCAAGAACATTCCTCGGTCTTGCGGAAGGGAACATTGTTCCTCAGATGTACCAAGCGTTGACCCGAACAGCCGCCCGTATCGGCAGTCATACAATTTCCCTTGCTCCAATCATAGTTTCCGATAATATCCCTGCGGTCTTTGCTGTCAACACCCAGGTGCCAATCAACGCTCCTCCGCGCACGCTGGATCAAGGGCACTCGGATTTTCCGCAGTTGACAGGCTCAGGCCAGCTACGTGGTAAAATCACGCTTATTCCGCAAATCGTGCCTGGCAACTTCGTGAGACTGGATATACTTTCACCTATCGGCAGCAACCAGCGAATGCGCTTTCGCACTGTACCGAGCGGTCAACAAGTCGTCATGTATGTTGCTGTCGTCCCAACCCAAGTTATGACGAGCGGGCGGAGAATAATTCCTCACATGACGGAGCTTTTGATATTCATTACGCCAACGATTGTTCCTGAAACAACGGCGCCAGCAACTGTCCCTGCGGTCAAACCGCAACTCAGGGACCATTCGTCGGGCTTATCTGACTTTGGAACTGGCTTTGGCCCAGCAAGACCAAGCGCAGTTCTCGGTTCTACCCGCTGGCTTAACTCTTTGCACTGGTCGAGCGGAAGCAATATAAGCAAAAGCAACATAAATGGTACAATAGGCAGGCCAAGCCTTGTAATTGAGGCACCACCGTTCCTAAACGGCGTCAAACGGATTTATGCTTTATGACTGTGGCAGAATGAAAGGGACGAATAACAATGACGGAGTTGAAAACGCGGACGGGCGGATTTGGAATTGGATTTCGGCGGGGCGGCGGAGAATGGCAGCGCGATATTGCCTCGGCAATCAAGTGGGCGCAGGCCAATGGGTTCGGCGCGATTGATCTGGGGCGCGGCAACACGCCGGACGCGGCGGCGGTCAAAAACGCCGGGCTGCGGCTGGGGTCGGTGGACCTGGCGGGTGGGCGCGGCTTTATCTCGCCGGACGCCGGAAAGCGGGCGGAAGCCGTGGCGGGGTGCAGCGCGTATATTCAGGAGTGCGGAGCGCAGAACTATTTCGCTGTGATGCTGCCGGAAGACCCCGCGCAGGGCCGAAGGGCGAACTTCGGCTTTATGACCGAGTCGCTGAACGGCATTGCGGGAGCGCTGGAAGCAGCGGGCGGGCGCTTGGTGATTGAAGGCTGGCCGGGGACGGGGGCGCTGTGCTGCACGCCGGAAAGCTACCGGGCGACATTCCGCGAGTGCCCCTCACAGACTATTGGCATCAACTATGACCCGTCGCACCTGCTGCGAATGGGCATTGACCCCATCCGCTTTCTCAAAGAGTTTGTCGGGCGCGTCGGCCATGTCCACGGCAAGGACACGCTGATTTTGGCGGACGATCTGTACGAGTACGGCACCGAGCAGCCGGCGACATTCAAGAAAGACCCCTTCTGCGGCGCGTCCGCTTGGCGCTACACGATCCCCGGCCACGGCGGCACGCCCTGGACGGAAGTGTGCCGCATTCTTGTAGAAGCCAACTACGCCGGGATGATTTCCATTGAGCTGGAAGACGCCGACTACTACGGCAGCGACGCTTTAGAACAGCAGGGCATTCTGGACGCGGGTCTGTTCCTGGCTTCGTGCTGAGAAATTGATTAAGGGCCACGGCGCAGGGGCTACCGAGTAAAGGCCACGGATTGAAATCCGTGGCTGAAGAGCCTTCGGCTGATTGTCCTGCGGACAGAAGAACGTGCAGGGTGACTGCCTTTTCTTTTGTCGAGTCGGGTGCAGTTGCGCCAGAACTGCCGGCGCGAAGCGCCCTTCAGCCATGCAATTTATTGCGTGGGCCTTCATTGCGTGGCCGCCACGGATTGAAATCCGTGGCTTTTTTACATCACCGGATGCGGGATGGCGCTGAGGTACGAGTGGACGGTGTAGCCCAGCACGGCCAGGAACGCGGCGAGGCCGAGGTATGCCGCGCCGAACTTCCAGCGGTCGGCGGCGGTGGCCTGGTAGTAGGGGCTGTCTTCGGGCTTAGCTTTCCAGCCGGAAATGATGCGCGGCAGGCTCATCAGCGCCAGCACCAAAATCAGCGGGTTGTAGCGGACCAGAAACAGCAGCAGAACCGCGCCGACGGCCAAGAGCTTGGGCGAGAACAAGGGCGTGATCCAGCCGCCGTCGAGCGGCGGGGTTGGCGCGAGGTTGAACAAGTTCATAAAGAAGTTGACCTGGGCCAGCGCCAGCCAAAACGGCGAATGACCGGGCGTGATGGCGTACAGCAGGAGGCAGCCCAGCCCTGCCGCTGTGCCGAACACTGGCCCCATGATGCCGATAAAAGCGTCTTCCACAATGCTTTTGCCGTAGCGGCCCGTGGTCACGAACGCGCCCATCAGCGGCACGAACACCAT
>CAXTRL010000341.1:3563-3961 GCA_964246575.1 uncultured Armatimonadales bacterium | reverse complement strand
CAACACTTGAAGCCTTAGCCCCGCCGCCGCGCGTCCTACCGGAGCATCTTGCGGCGTATGCGCTGGCCGACATTGGCCGCCACGTCTACGAGATGACTGTCCCCGAGTACCGCGCCGTGCGCCATTACATTGACCGCCGGTGGCAGTTGCCGCCCCAAATCCAGCAGGGCGCGGCCATGCGCCTCGCCGTGCCGCTGATGCAGCGCCTCGGCATCACGCCCCCCACCGGCGTTGTGTCCGTCAACTACGCCGACTTTTTGGAATACCTCGCCGTTGCCTTTGAACAGTATCGCGGCGTAAAATAGAAAGAACAACAATGAAACACTCCATTTTACTCGCGCTGATGGTGACTTTCTCTCTGCCTGCCCTAAGCCATGCCGCGCCGGCTCATCATGCCG
>CAXTRL010000341.1:0-3553 GCA_964246575.1 uncultured Armatimonadales bacterium | reverse complement strand
CGCCCCTGCACCCACAACAACCCAGCCCGCCGGCAGCCGGCCGTTCTCGGATGTCCCGCCGGATCACTGGGCGGCGGCAGCCGTCGAGACCCTTCGGCAGCGCGGCATCGTCAACGGGTATCTGAGCAGCCCCCACCCCTAGCCCCTCCCCCGTCGGAACGAGAGAGGGGTATAAGAGAGAAAAGAATACAAGCAGCGCTCCTGAATCCTGTTCTGAATCCGGTTCCCCTCTCTCGTTCCGACGGGGGAGGGGCTAGGGGTGGGGGCTGCTTATTGACTTCCGTCTGCCGTTGACTAGCCCCCGCGTTTTCTTGTATAATAAACGGCACGATGCGAATACTCATCACAGGCGCGGCAGGAATGCTGGGAACCGATGCCCGGCGGATTTTTGCCGAGCTTGGACACCATGTTTTCCCGACCGATGTCGGGCCGGCTGCCGTGAACGGCATTGTGCCGCTGGACATCACGGACAGCCACGCGGTTCGGACACTGTTCACGGAGCTTCAGCCGGAGTTGGTGTTCCACGGCGCGGCCTACACTAACGTCGATGGCTGCGAGCGTGACCCCGATCTCGCGCACAAAGTCAACGCGCTTGGGACATGGGCCGTCGCAAGTGCGGCGGAAGCGGTTGGCGCGACGCTTGTGGCGATCTCCACGGATTTTGTGTTTGACGGCACCAAGACATCGCCCTACACGGAGTTTGATGCGCCGAACCCGCTCAGTCAGTATGCGGCGTCGAAGCTGGCTGGGGAAAACCTGGCCCGCTCGTCCTGCCGCCGGTGCTACGTTGTCCGAACGTCCTGGCTGTACGGCGTGCATGGCCGAAACTTCCCGTACACGGTGATCAACTTAGCAAAAGCCAAGCCCGAACTGCCGATTGTCGCAGATCAATTTGGAACGCCGACTTATACCATAGACTTGATCAATGCCATCACAGAGATCATTTCAACCGGGCTGTACGGCGTGTACCATGTTTCCAACAAAGGGCAAGCAAGCTGGGAAGAGTTTGCGCGGGCAATTCTCGCCAAAATGAACTTGGCGCACATTCCCGTTGTGCCGATCACGTCGGATGACTACGCCCAGCGCTTTGGCTCTCCCACGAACCGGCCTGCGTACAGTGTCCTGCGCCGTTACGCGCTGGAGATGATGGGACGCGATACCCTGCGTTCCTGGGAAGATGCTTTGGACGCCTTTCTCGCGTCGGCGCGGGAACACGGCACGATTTAACCCGTACAAAAATGCGAAAACGAACTGCAAACCAAGTGCGAAAAAGTGTGATGGAACCGGCGCGGGCGTCCTGCCTGCGCCGCATGATTGGCATCCTCTCGATATGCCCGTAACCAAAACGCCGGGCAGGAAGATGGGCCGGGGCAAGCCCTGCCCCTACGCAATTAACGAGAGGAACCACCCATGACTGAAGAAGCCGTTACTCATACGCCGCCGAATTACAGCAAAACACTCAATGTCCCGAAGCCGGACGCCAAAAACCCGGACGGGCTGGACACGAACCCCGACTCCATCCCCCAGCGGGCGAACCTGCCGAAGCGGGAGCCGCAAATCCTAGACTTCTGGCGGCAGAACCGCGTCTACGAGAAGTCCCTCAAGCCGAAAACCGCGCTGGGGACATTTGAGCTGCACGATGGGCCGCCGTTCTCCAACGGCAACATCCATATTGGCCATGCGTTCAACATCATCTTGAAAGACGTTGTCACCAAGTTCCGCTCCATGCAGGGCTACAACGCTCCTTTCGTGCCGGGCTGGGACAACAATGGTCTGCCGATTGAAGTCTTGGTCGCCAAAGAGTTCCGCGAAAAGAAGCTGACGCCGACCCGCATGGAGATCCGCCGCCGCTGCCGGGAAGTGGCCGTCGAATGGGTAAGCAAGCAGTCCGAGCAGTTCCAGCGCCTCGGCGTTCGGGGCAACTGGGACCATCCGTACCTGACCATGTCCCAGGAAATGGCCGCCAAAGAGCTGGACGTATTCGCCGAGATGGTGGACAAAGGCTTTATCTACAGAGATCGCAAGCCGGTCTTCTGGTCGTTTGCCGACCGGACCGCGCTGGCGGAGGCGGAAATTGAGTACGCCGACCGCACCGACCCGTCCATCCATGTCCGTTTCCCGCTCGTGCGGGATGACGCCGGGGTATTTGGGGACGCGGACCCCAGCCATTGCTACACGATCATTTGGACGACGACCCCCTGGACAATCCCCGCCAATGTCGCCCTGGCGGTCGGTCCCGAAATTGAATATGCCGTCGTGCAGCATCAAGGCGATTTCTATCTAGTCGCCTCGGCACGGCTTGGCGCGGCAATGGCAGCCGCCGGGTTCACCGGCTGGTCGGTCGTGCGGACGCTGAAAGGCTCCGCGCTTGTCGCACCGGAAAACAGCCTCGAAACGCTGGTGTTTCGCCACCCGCTGCTTGATCGCGAGTCGCCGGTGCTGCCTGCCGATTATGTCACGACCACTGACGGCACCGGCGTCGTGCATACGGCGGGGGGACATGGCAAAGACGACTACCAAACTGTCTTAAAGCGTAACGCCCGCTGGGCGGCGGGGGGACACAAAGACGGCGGAGAGCCGCTGCCCCTGCTGCAAGTGCTGACCGATGACGGCCTGTTCAACGAAGAAGCCGGGGCCGACTTTGAAGGCGAGAAGTTCAGCGTGGGGCAGGAAAAAGTGATGACGCGCCTGGCGGAAGCCGGAGCGCTGCTGGCGCGGGAAGAATACACGCACTCCTACCCGATGGGCTGGCGTTCGCATGACCCGCTGGTGCAGCGGGCGACGCCGCAGTGGTTCGTCAACATTGACAACAAAGGCCACCGCGAGAAGTGCCTCAAAGCCATTGACGGCATCCGCTGGTTCCCGGAAGAGTCCAAAAACCGTATACAGGCGATGGTCGGCGGACGGCCGGACTGGTGTATTTCCCGGCAGCGGGCCTGGGGCGTCGGCATTCCAGTGTTTTACGCGCAGCCTTCGGGAGCGCCGCTCTTGACCAAAGAAAGCATCGCCTATGTGCGCGATCTGGTCTTAAACCAAGGCACCGACGCCTGGTTTGAGGCAGATGTCAAAGACATTCTGCCTGAAGGCTTCGCGCACCCGGACACGGGCGAAACCGAGTTCACGAAAGAAACAGACATTTTTGATGTCTGGTTTGACTCAGGTTCCACCTGCCGGACGGTTTTGGAGCAGTGGCCGGAGCTTTCCTATCCTGCCGATCTTTACTTGGAAGGCGGGGACCAGCACCGAGGCTGGTTCAACTCGTCGCTGATGATTGGCGTCGCCACTAAAGGTGCGGCTCCGTACCGGCAGGTCGTCACGAACGGCTGGACGCTGGACGAAACGGGCCGCAAGATGTCCAAGTCCAAGCTGAACGGCGTTGCCCCGCAGGTCGTGGTAGACAAGTACGGCGCGGACGTTCTGCGCCTTTGGGTGGCGTCGTCGGACTACTTCGCCGACGTGCGGGTGGGGGACGCGATCTTAGAGCAGACGGCGACTTCGTACCGGACGCTCCGAAACACGCTGCGCTTTACGTTAAGCAACTTGTACGACTTTG
>CAXTRL010000340.1:0-3989 GCA_964246575.1 uncultured Armatimonadales bacterium | reverse complement strand
ACCAGCCCAATCGTGCCGACGCCCGCTGCCGCTAGGTACATGGTCAGCGGAGCGCCGAGACCGCCGGTGCCGATGCACAGCACTTTCGCGGCTTTCAGGCGCTTCTGCCCCTCCATCGTCACTTCCGGCATGATCAGATGCCGTGAGTAGCGCAAAACTTCGTCGTTGGTCAGTGTCTCGGCTTCCGGGTCGCCCGCCAGGTGAAACGACGGCGCTCCGCCGGTGCCGACGGCGTCCAAACCGCCCGCAATGCTCGGCACGATGGCAAGTGTGTCACCGTCTTGAACGGGCGTTTGCCCGCCTTGCAGATGCCGGCTGTCTTCGTCATTGACATAGATGTTGACAAGCGCTTGCAGGGAGCCGTCGTCGTTAAACAAGTGCTTCTTGATGTCGGGATAATTCTCCGCCAAGTGCTGCAAGGCATGGTCTACGGTCGCGCCGCCGACTTCCACTTCACTGTTGTTCATCGTGTACCGCTGCATCGGGGTAGGAACGAGTATCTTCACGGGCATTTTCAAATCTCCTCAGTCATAACAATTTCGTCTTCCTCAAACGCTTGATGGTCGTCGCGCAGCCGCCAAGACCGCATTTCTTGGCACCGGCCCGCCCCAGCCGAAACAATGACGTAACAATACCCTGCCCAGGCATGTTCCCGGTCAAACTCCGATGGCCTCGCCGGAGCGTCCGGGTGGCTGTGGTAAAACCCGACCACGCCCAAACCCTCCGCCCGCGCCGCCCGGTCTGTTTTGACCAAATCCCCCGGATCAATCTCAAACCGATTGCGCGGCGAATCGTCCCGCGTATTCGCCGCTGGAACCATGCGGGCGACCGTAACGGTCTTGCCTTCGGCGCGTCCTACCAGAAACCCGCAACATTCATGCGGATAATCGGCAGCGGCATGAGCGCGGATCGCTTGGTCATGCTGCGTTGTGAGGTGGAGCGGCATCACGATCCTCCTGTAGTAGACGAAAAGTATGCCGTAGCGTTGCCTCGGCTTCGCCTAGCTCACACCATTTCTCATCATAGGGAACACCCCGAATGTAAAAGAAGTGCAGGCGGAACTTGTCCACATCGTGCCAATATTCGGCGGAAACGGAAGCTGTTGTATTGGCGTCGCAGTTTAGAAGATTATCAGCAAAAATACGCAACGTAAAATGAGAATGCGTTGGCCAGACGGCACAGTTGACACCCGGTGCAGCTATCACGTTTACGAAGACCTTCATCGGCTCCTGCTTATGCTGGGGACTAAGTTCTTCGTAAAACTCGACAATCTTTGCCCACTGCTTGCTTACGTCAAGTGGCATCATGCCAGCACGGCTTCCTGCTCTGCCTTTTGAGTCTGTTCGGCTGTCGGCACGCGCTCACGCACAGTGGCCGAGAGGGTCACGTCGCGGCCCAGGCAGTGCAGATATTGGAGAAGCTGACTCAGGGAAAACTCAGAAAAGGCGTGATCTATAAGGCCGGCGAATTCTTCTTGGCTCAGACCGAGACGGAGAGCAGCTTGTCTCTTTGTCAGCCGCTTTCGCTTAATAGCGGCTTCGATTTCAATACTCAATGCGGATTTTAGCTGAAGCTCTTCCGGGTCTGGCAGTCCTAAATCGGCAAATACGTTTCCGCTGCCGACGAAACACTCAGTTCCTTCGATTTCTGTATTTTGCAACATGTCATTGGTCCTTCTGCGACTGTTCCCATGCTTGATGCAGGGTTTCGGCAACTTTGAGCCGCTCCCGAATAAGCTTCATGTCCTGCTGAGAGATTTCGCTTCCTCGCTTGGATTTCTTTTGGAACACATGCAGCACATAAACACGTTCCG
This sequence comes from uncultured Armatimonadales bacterium, assembly GCA_964246575.1. Lineage (GTDB taxonomy): Bacteria > Armatimonadota > Armatimonadia > Armatimonadales > Capsulimonadaceae > JANXMY01. Next base: position 2,176 of record CAXTRL010000340.1, on the reverse strand, counting down.
CAAAGCGCACGGTATAAACGGCGCGGAATGTGTCGCCGTCATAATGGCTTTTGATTTCCAGGACGCTTGCCCCGCCAAAACCGGACAGCGGCTTTGCAGAGGCGGGCTTTTCCCCTAATTGCACCTGCTGAAGTGCGCGGCCGACTCCGCGCTGAACTGCTTCCGGCAGTTCTTTCAAGTCCCGGCGCGAGGAGCTGACCCATACGACAGGCTTCAGTTCTTCGTCTATGACAGTATTCCCTTCCTTGGCAGTCCGGTCTTAGTGGTGCAGCAAATCCAGCGCTCAGAAAAAGTCCCGCAGAAAGCAGATGTGGGGCGGCAGCAGGCGCGAAAGCAGAGCGTACTGCACGTTGTCAGTGACGGCGACGCGCCCGGAGGCTCGCAGCAGATCCAGTGATGGCTGGCCCCAGTACGCTTGGGACAGCGTTTGGATGTCCAGCGTGATGCCCGGCATGTCTTGGGACGCGGTGACTGTGACATGGCCTGCGTCCAGCGTCACGGCGAACGTTTGGTTGTTCCAGTCGCACTGGGAGTCGGCAACTTGCAGCACAATTTCTCCGGTCAAACTCACGTCAGGACGCAGGGCGGTGAGTGCGGCGGCCACATCCACGACGCGGCCCATGAACAGTGGCTTGAGCGTAGTCTCCAAATCGTAGTGCATTACATGAAGCGCCAGCGGGTCATCTAGGGGAGCGCACCAGCTCACTTTCTCGACTTGAACACCGTAGTAGTGCAGGACGGACAGCAGGCCGCGATAAGCCGCCGGGGTGTTCGCGTAGAACTCGCCGATGTGGGCCGTGTCGCCGTCCTCCGGGTAACGGAATGTCAAATAGCCTTCGGCTTCTCCTGTCGCCGTGTCGCGGTAAACCTGCACATAGGTCGTGCGGTCGTCCCGGTGGTCCAGCGCCCGCCGCCACCAGTGCGGCACGGCCTCGCCCGGTGCGGTTTCCGTTCTGAGGCCCATTCCGTGGTACCGCCGGGCGAACTGCGCGTAGACAGGCCGAACGATTTCCAGCGCGTCCAGACCCTCATACGCGGTCAAGCAGCGGCCTTCAGGACCGGCTTTCAGCTCGGATGCCGGGACGGAATACTGCTTCTGCTCCCCCACCCAGTCCCAGCCGTACCGCCGGTAAAACCCGAACGAGAAGGGGTACAGGCCGCTCAAATACTGCCCGGCGTCGCGCATGACTCGCAGCGCCTCGCCCATCAAGCGTCCGACATGGCCGCGCCCACGCTGATCCGCCGCGCAGGCCACGCCTCCAATCCCACCGAGGGGCGCGTTCGCTTCGCCCCAGGCTAAATGCAGGCTGTCTATGATGGTACAGGCCACCAGGCGCGGCCCCTCAAAGACGCCAAGCCGCGTCTTCGGCAGGGCCGGCTTGTCTCCGTTCGGCGCGTCGGCTTCCGGCTCCGGGCGGCTGCCTTTGCCAAACGCCTCCGCCATCAGTTTTTCAATCGCCGGCTTGTCTTCTGGCGTCAGTACGCGAAGTTCCAATTTAGTTGCTTCTCTATCATTAGGCAGGCTGAAAATTATTATACCCTTAACTAACGCTTACCCGGTTTCAGGGCTGAAACTGCGGGGGAAACCAGAAACATCCAACAAGGAGAAATCACATGGCAACCAGTTACTCTCAAGACCCGAATTCAAAAGACGTAAATCCAAAGGACCCCAATCAAGACGTCAATTCCGAAAACCAGCAGAAGGGGCAGGATGTTGTCGCCAAGAACGCGGCGGCGCGTCGTGCCCTGCCCTGGATCATCGCGGGCATTGTCCTTGTCGCGCTGATCGCCTGGGGCGCAACCAGTCACATGCGCGGCAACAACGCCAATTCAGCCAGCAGTGATTCGAGCGGCGCGGCATCCACGCCGGGGACCGCGCCTGCCCCCGGCGGCGCTGCAAGCGCGGGCGGCGGCACTGTCGGGCCGGAAGGCGGCAGCAGCGCCAGCACGCCCGCAAACGGCTCCGGCGCCAGCGGGTCCGGAGCGGCGAGTCCCGCCGGAGCAACCGGCGGCCAGACAGCCGGCGGACAAGCGGGCGGCGGGCAGGCAGGCGGCAGCGCGTCCGGCACAAGTGCATCAAGCACAGGAGCCGGGGCAAGCACGGCAGGCGGTGCGGCAGGTGCAGGCGGTGCGGCAGGTGCAGGCGGTGCGGCAGGTGCAGGCGGTGCGGCAGGTG
>CAXTRL010000339.1:0-3990 GCA_964246575.1 uncultured Armatimonadales bacterium | reverse complement strand
AAAGAAAGCGTGGAAATTATCCGCCGCGCCAAGTCGCTGGGAGCACCGATTACCGCCGAAACCTGCCCGCAGTATGTGGCTCTGACCGACGAGTCGTGCTACGGCTACAACACCAACGCCAAAATGTCCCCGTCGCTCCGAACCGCCGCTGACCAGCTTGCAGTGATTGAAGGTCTCAAAGACGGTACGCTTGACGCCATTGCCACCGACCACGCGCCCCATGCGCCGCACGAAAAAGAGCAGGAGTTCGCGCTGGCTCCGTTTGGAATGCTGGGCTTAGAGACTTCGCTTGGCCTTGTCGTCACGCATCTCGTGAGGCCCGGCCATCTGACGCTGTCCCAAATGATCCAAAAGATGTCCGTCGCGCCCGCTCAAATTCTCGGCGTCCCCGGCGGCACGCTTAGCGTCGGCGCACCCGCCGACATCACCGTCTTTGACCCCGACGCCGAATGGACGGTAGACGTGACCAAGTTCCAGTCCAAGTCCCGCAACTCCGTCTTGGACGGCGTCACGCTGACGGGCAAGCCAATAACGACTTTTGTTGGCGGGCGGCAGATCGTCACGGATTGAAACTCGTGGTTCCGTAGAACACAATGGAAGAAACATTGCTGCAAGCGTTGATCGCCAAATATCGGTATCATGCAGAATTTGAGGAACGGGATTTGACTGACATCAACCATCAGAACCATCCTGACGACGAATTGCTCATCCATCTTGTTGCTAGAGTCGGTAGCCTAGACGAAGTGGAGCTATTGATAGCATCTGATGCACAGGTGAATGCTCCTGGGGACATGGGCTTCACCGCTTTGCATTACGCCGCTATGAGGGGTGATGCCAAGATGGCAAAGAAATTGCTTGATCTCGGCGCGAACCCCAGCATTAAAAATGAATGGGGTCAGACGGCGGAGGTTGTCGCTTTGACCGGCGGACACGAGGACGTGGCGAAACTTCTGCGCCACAACAAATATCGCAACATGAAGATTAACGAGTGACTAAAGTCACTCGCTGAAAGGTGTTCGGAAACACCACCTGTCCAGGGGACAGAAGAGTCGGAAAAGAAAGTCTTGCGTCCCCTGGACGCGCGGGGCGAAGCCCCTTCCAGCGAGTGACTTTAGTCACTCGTCACTTTGTAACGGAACACATGACACAAGCGCATCTCGTCCTGGCGGACGGCACAATTTATACGGGAACGGCGTTCGGCGCAAGCGGAACTACCATCGGCGAAGTCGTGTTCAACACGGGCATGACCGGCTACCAGGAGATACTGACGGACCCGAGCTATGCCGGGCAGTTGGTTTCGCTGACGTATCCGATCATCGGCAACTATGGGGTCAATCCGGACGACTTTGAATCAAAGCGTGTTCAAGTGTCGGGCTTTATCGTCAAAGAGCTGGCCGATGCGCCGTCCAACTGGCGGTCTACCGAAACGCTGGATGCGTTTCTGAAGACGCATAGCGTCGTCGGCATCGCGGGCCTGGACACGCGGGCGCTGACCCAAAGGCTGCGCTCGGCGGGGGTAATGATGGGTGCTATTTCGTCTACGGAAACGCCGGACGCGCTCAGGCAAAAGCTGGCGGAGTCGGCGGGCTACGCCGATGTGAACTACATGGCGCAGGTCACGACCGACGCGCCGTATGTCTGGCCGTCGGCATTAGAGCATACGCAGTACCAAATCGCGCTGCTGGACTGCGGCGTCAAGTTCAACATTCTGCGCTCGCTGGCGTCTTTGGGCGCGGAAGTCACAGTGTTTCCGGCGTACACGCCCGCCGAAACGATCCTGGCGACCAATCCCAACGGCATCTTTTTGTCGCCCGGTCCTGGCGACCCGGCGCTGCTCGGAGACATTGTTCATACCGTGCGCGTGCTGTCTCAGGCCAAGCCGACCATGGGGATTTGTCTCGGAAATCAGCTTATCGGCTGCGCGTTCGGCGGGCATACATTCAAGCTGCCGTTCGGACATCGGGGTGCAAATCACCCCGTGAAAGACTTGGAGTCAGGCCGGGTGATTATCACGTCCCAGAACCACGGCTACGCGCTGGCCGCCGACGGCTTCAACGACCCTGAGATTGAAGTCTGGCAGATCAACTTAAACGACGGCACGGTGGAGGGCTTGCGGCATAAGACGCTGCCGATATTTACCATTCAGTATCACCCGGAAGCGTCCCCCGGCCCTGCCGACAGCCGGGGCTACTTCGCCCGGTTCTTGCAAATGATTGATGAGCATCGGGCGTGAGGCCCCTCGGCAGCCCGCGTTTTTGGGCGCGGCTTGGCCTGCTGTTTTTGTGCGTACTGGTCCGCCTCGCCGCGCTGGACGCCGACCCGCCGCCCTGGCTGTCGTGGAGCACGGGGCTGTACACGGACGAAGGCTACTACACGCTGGATGCCCGTCACCAAGTTCTGTTCGGAACCCAGGCTCCCGGAAACTTCCATGACCGGCTGCTGTCGCCGCTTTTGAGCCTGTTGCAGCAGAGCGTGTTTGAAGTGTTTGGCGCGGGCCTGCATCAAGCCCGTTTGCTGGGCGTCGGTTTCGGCCTTCTAACGGTTTTGGTGTTCTGGCTGGCTCTGCGCCGTGCCTATGATGTTCGCACTGCTGATTTCGGTGCGCTGTTTCTCGGCTTGGCACCGCCGTTTGCGCTGTACAACCGGCTGGCGTTGCAGGAAACGCCGACGGTTTTCTGGCTGGCGCTGGGGTTTGCACTGTGGGCTTACGGTGTGAAGTGGGCTGCCGGCGCTGTGGTCGGCATTGCGATTGTCTTCAAGGGGCTGGCGATAATTGCCCTGCCTGCGCTGCTGGTGAGAGTCCCCCCCGCCCCCAATAATGGGGGAGCCAGAGTGGACAGGGCAGTCCTTCTTGGTTCTTGTCTTGCTCCCCGTCCTGTTCAAACGGTGGTGGGGGCGGGGGGGACGCTGCTCCTGTACGTTTTGTTTTGGTATGCGCCGCATCACGCCGAACTGGCCCGCATGGCGACTTTCTACCGGGTACATCAAATGCAGCCGCACTCGGCGCTGAGTTTATGGCTGAACATCCATCGCGGGCTGATTGGTGGCGAGCGCGGGGTCGTGCCGTACCTGCTGGCGCTGACGCCGGTGCCGTGCCTGCTGGCGGGAATCAAGTTAACTAAGCGGCGCACTTGGGCCGCCGCTGACAAGTATTTGGCGGCTTGGCTTGCTTGCGGCCTGCTGTTTTGCCTGCTGTCGTCGTATGCGCCGAGCCGGTACTATGTCCTGTTCCTGCCGCCGCTGGCGGGACTGGCGGCGCGAAGTGTGGCCGGCTGGAAGCGGCCTGTTCAAATAACGGCTGCCGCGCTGTTCCTGCTGACGAGCGGCGTTTGGTACGGCCTGGCATGGACTGGGCGTACAAACGCGCGGCAGGAGGCAAGTGCAGACCTGACGCGGCTTCTGCCGCCGGGAAGCATTGTGATTGGCGAGCTCGCGCCCGCCCTGTGTATGGACACGCCGTTTGCCGCCGCGCCGGTGCAGCCGGGACTGTCCAATAACGATTATCCGGTCGAGCGGCTTCATGCGGCGGCGGTTATGGTGACGCGAACGCCGTACTGGCAGAACTGGTGGGCAGCGCGGTATCCGGGCATTATTCAGCCGTCGCACAAGATCGCGACGTTCACGCTAGGCGGCACACGGCATTATGTGGTGGATGTTTACAGGGTCAAGAACAGATGAGTGCCGGGGTTGTAGAAAACCCCGGCAAAGAAGCATCCTTCGGATGAGAATACTTACTGGCGGATGAGGAATACTTACTGGCTGGCAATATCTTTGTCCGAAGGACATTTCTTGCCGGGGTTTTTTACAACCCCGGCATTTTCTCGAAAACAAAGCCGTTGATGATAAAAACAATTTTGCGCTATCTGCTGGCAGCCGTAATGGTCGCCACGGGCATCCTGCACTTTGTTTCGCCGGACAAGTTCGCCAAAATCGTACCGGACTGGCTGCCTGCGCCTAAAGCCCTGGTGCTGGTCAGCGGCTTTTTTGAGA
>CAXTRL010000338.1:0-3995 GCA_964246575.1 uncultured Armatimonadales bacterium | reverse complement strand
GGGAAACGGCAGGCTGACGGCGAAGATTTGGTTGGGGCGCAGGGACGCATCCGGGTGGCCATCGGGGCCAATGACGTCAAACAGCGAGTGCGTGTCCGGGTTCCAAAACTTCTCCTGGAACGACGCTTGCGCCTGGGCGGCCTGAGTGCGGCATTCTGCGGCAAAGTCCGCTTGTCCGGCGCGGCCTGCAATCTCGGCGGCGATGCACAGCGCGTTGTGCCACAGGGCGTTGATTTCAACCGGCTTGCCGGTGCGCGGAGTGACCACCCAGTCGCCGACTTTGGCGTCCATCCAGGTAAGCTGCACCCCCGCTTCTCCGGCATGGAGCAGGCCATCGGCGGGGTCAACGCCGATTTTGTAATCGGTGCCGGCAATGTGGGCTTTGAGAATGTCTTGCAGCACGGGCAGCATTTCGGTTTGAGCGAATTGCCAGTCGTCCGACGCTTCGGCGTAAGCATAAATTGCCTGGAAGAACCATAAGCTGGCATCTACCGTGTTGTATTCGGCCCCTGTCCCGCTGCCCGAAGGAGAGTTATCTGAAAAGCGGTTTGGCAGCAGGCCGTTCTGGACCGCGCCTGCGAACGCCGACAGTATTTCTTTAGCGACGCCGTAGCGGCCCGTGGTCAGGCACAAGCCCGGCAGGGAAATCATGGTGTCCCGGCCCCAGTCGGTGAACCACGGGTAGCCGGCCATAATTGTTGCGCGGGCGACTTTTGGCGAGCTTTCCACGACAAACTGGTCCGCCGCCAGCGTCAGCGTTTCCGCGGCTGCGTCACCGGAGGTCACGCCTGCACTGTCCAGCAAAACTTTCTGCCGTGCGATTTCCGACGCCAGCGCGGCTTCCGGCTCATCCGGCAGGTCGGTTTCCACAGTCGCCACCAGCGTAATGGTCTGGCCGGGCAGCAGAATGCCGTCGAAGCGTCCGGGGCAATACAAGTCTTCGGTGAAGTCCAGGCCGCGCTCCTGCTCGCGCGGATGCTCGAAGTTGAAAAACCAGCCGCTGTGGTTCACGAACGCAAACGGCGGCTTCATGGATAGGTACAGCGGATGCGCGGTCGGATAGGCCACAAACTTCTGCCGGCCATCCGGCTCATTGGTTAGCTCCCCGGTGAAGCCGTCCCAGCGGTGCTGCTCGGAATGGTAGTCTTTGTATGCCAGCAGCGGCACGATGCCGAGTTTAACGGGTTCCGGCGCTTTCACCAGCGTGTACTGGATATAGACGGTGTTCAGGCCGTGCGCCATCCAAATCCGCTTTTCCAGCACGACGGTCTCTTCATGGAAGATATAGGTGAATGTCGGGACAGGCCGGGTGCTGAAGGAAGTCAAATGCCGGAAGCCCTGCGGCTGGACGACGCTTGGGTACTTGTTGGCGGACAACTGGTAAAGCTGGTCTTCCACCCGCACTTCTTCTTCGGCTTTGGACAGCAGCACGGCCCGGCCCAGCGGCGGCGAAAACGCCGGCACGAGCAGCCCGTGATACCGGCGCGTATTGGCCCCAGACAGGCTCGACGACGCATAGCCGCCGAGGCCGTTCGTAATCAGCCATTCGCGGGCCGAAGAAGTTTCCCAATTTTGCAGAATGTCGCCGGAAATCTGTGTCATGACCTCTCCTTGTTCCTAACTTGCCGGTTCCCGATCACTCCCACCATGTATCTTGCTGAACGATTCCAGGCGGCGCACCGTGTCGACCGCACTGCGGCGGCGCTCAACGGCCTGGGCGACTTTCAGGCACAGCAGCTCGAACACGTCTACGTTCGGCATATTCTTTTCGACATAATCAAACGCCCCGCGCTTCATGCACTCCACGGCATTGGCGACATTGCCGTAAGCGGTTAAAACAATCACTTCGGTAAACACGTCGCGGGCCACGGCGTTTTCCAAAATCCGTATGCCCGACCCGGAGTCTTCCATGCTCATGTCGGTAATCACAATGTCATAAGCGTGGGCTGCCGACTGCATCTTTTCAATGCCCGCTTCTTCGCCCGGCGCGGTTTCCACCGTGTAGCCTTCCCGCGACAACCTCCGCAGGACCGCTTCCCGCACTTCTTCTTCGTCATCCACCACTAAAATACGGCACATAATGAGGCCATTATACCTAGAGACGCTTTAGGAAGTCTCGGTTTGCTTTTGCATCTGTTCCAGTTCCATAAGATGCAGTAAGTCTTTCGGACGCTGGGCGGCCCGCTTCATAGCAATCAAAGAGCGAATGGAAGCCACCCGCACGGAGCGGCCATCAAGGTCCAGCAGGGTCGCGTCGTTCCAAAGCTGCTCAAATGACCCGGCTCCGGCAAGCTCGCCGAACAAATCTACGCTGCCGAGATCCGTTCGCAGTGTGATGTTCATAATGTTTCTCAGTGTGCGAACCTCCCAAAAAAACGGCAGGCCGGGCGGAGCGCCGCGCAAAGAAGGATGGTAAGGAGCAAGCGCCTTAACAATCGCTTCCAAATTCTCTGGGTTTCGGGCCACGGCGAAGTCAATGTCGTCGGTGATATGGGCGGAGCCTTGCAGGCGCATAGCAACGCCGCCGACAACAACAAATCGCAGACCTGCCGCCGTAAGAACGGCGATGATCTGCTGGAAATCATTTACTTGACTGATGTCCATGCAATCTTCCTTGAAGAAAATTATATTGCGCTGTAGCTTTTTTAGCCGTTCCCAGGGTGAAAAACGCAGGTTCTCGCGAATGAGCGAGATGTCAATTCCGTTTTCGTCCTGCTCGCCGTAGCCGTGCGTGTACGCCTGCCACTGCGCCCACTGAGCGTCGGTCATGCCGAGCCGGTCTTCCGGTTCTTGAAGTTCTCTTTTTTGGGTTTCTGTATGCGCCATGCCGCTATTGTACCCTTCAAGGCAGGTTTGAACAGGGCCGACTTACGGGGTGACGGGGACATGCGAGGCGGCTTTCACCTGCTGCCATTCGGGGTCTTCCAGGCGTCTGACGTGGCCGTCCAGAAACAAAACGGCTCGCCTGCCGTCCGCCTGCGGGCTGGTCTCAAAGTAGACCACCATGGAGGCAGGACTGTCAAACGACGCCAGCTTGCGGCGGGACACCGACGCATTCGGGCGGTAAAACGTGTGCGACGGCGGCTGCTCAAAAATGCTATCCGACTTGATGTAGGGGAACAGCGCGGCTTTTGCGGCGGACGCATTCTGCATCGGCGGCAGGGTTTCGTCGTTGTCCTGCGTGTATTGCAGCAGGCCGAGGCCAATCTGCTTGAGATTAGACTCGGACACTTCGGCGGCGCTTGCAATGACGGGGGCCAATGGCGCAGGCGGCGGCAGCAGGGCTTCCTGCAGCGAAAACGGCTGAATGTCATTCAAGCTGCCGGACGTGTGCAGGTTCAGCAGGCACAGGGACAGCTCCGTGTCCGGGGTCATCGCGGGACGCGCCGAGGCCTGCGACGGCCCGCCGCGCATGATTGCCGCCATGTCCATTGTAAGTTTCTGATGATAGGCGATTAAATACAGCTCACCGCCCAGCGTTTCCGTTTCGCCTTTGGTATAGTAGGTGTCATGGCTGCTGCCGGACATCATCGCCATGTAGGATTGAACCTGGTTGCTGGAATCGGTGGAGCTGAAGGTCCGCCAGTTGCCGTCCAAATCTTTCAATTTCAGCGAAAGCGGAAGACTGCTGCCGGACAAGGCCGGCCCAAAATCATTGGAACGCGAAGGGGGAGACTGGCAGAACGCAGGGTGCGCGAAAGCCAGCAGCGAAAATGAGGCAATCAGCAGGCGGGTGGAACGCAGCATGGGGGAACTCCTAACGTAGACGTGATGCCTGCTTGTTCGGCAGAGGTCGCCGGTAATCCTGCAAGAACCCCTCCCTCCTTGCTTCGCAGGGTCCCTCCCCGAAGCGGAGAGGGTTAAGAGTTCTCGGAATAAGAGTTTTCGGAAGACGCCTCTTCTTCCCTGCCTCCTACTTCCTTCTCTGGCTCCTTCTCTACCTCTTCCCCTCTCCGCTTCGGGGAGGGACCCTGCGAAGCAAGGAGGGAGGGGTG
>CAXTRL010000337.1:0-3996 GCA_964246575.1 uncultured Armatimonadales bacterium | reverse complement strand
GGCCAGGTGAAGCTGTCCGAGTGGCGTCATGCGCTGGGGCGGCAGGTGGCGACGACGATGCTGCTGGGCGGCGCGTGTGCGCTGACTTTGGGCGTGATTGCCGGGGTGTGGGACCGGCACTGGGTGTTTGGCCTGGTCGTTTTTCTCGGCATGTTCTTGTCGGTCAACATTGCTGGGGTAATCGGGACGTGTATTCCGCTGCTGTCCAAGCGGGCCGGGTTTGACCCGGCGCTGACCGCCGGGCCGTTTGAGACGGCGTTTCAGGACGTTGTCGGCATTTCCATTTTTCTTGGCCTTGCTACGGTGATGCTGAACTGGCTTCGTTAGTTGACAAGACTGGGAAGCCTCTGCTATACTAGGCGAAATCGTGACCTTTAATTCCGTCCTGCGAGGCGGGGAAGGCAGCGTCCCTTCGGTGCAGGCTACTCGTCCTGCCAACACGCCTGCGCCTCCTCCTTTCGCCTGCTGACTTTTTGCCTGCCGGCTCACTTTCTGAGGCCAATTTATGCCCGCTCCGACTGACCTCAATACCGCCGTAATTATGGACGCCGATGAGATGCGCCGGGCCTGGACACGCATTGCCCATGAAGTTCTGGAAAAGAACCGGGGCGTTCAAAACCTGGCCGTGGTCGGCATTCTCCGCAAAGGTGCGCCCCTGGCCCGCCGCCTGGCGGATGCGATGGAGCGCATTGAAGGCAGCCCCGTTCCCTGCGGCGAGCTTGACATTTCTTTGTACCGAGACGATTTTCGCACCTATCAGCCGCATGTCGGCACCACCCAAATCCCATTTGACATTGAAGGCAAGCGGCTTGTCTTGGTAGACGACGTGGCGTTCACGGGCCGCACCGTCCGGGCCGCGCTCGGCGCTCTGGTGGATTTAGGCCGCCCTGCCGTGACCCAGCTTGCCGTGCTGGTGGACCGGGGCCACCGCGAGCTGCCGATTCGCCCGGATTATGTCGGCAAGAACCTGCCCACAGGCCGGCGCGAGTTTGTCCATGTCTTTTTGTCGGAGCTAGATGGCGAAGACAAAGTGGTGATCCACAAAGAGGCTGCGCTATGAATGCTATGAGAAATGCTATCGGCCTGCGAGCCATGAACGAGGCTGATTTGGACTTTGTGCTGGCTGCCGAAAACGATCCTGCACATGCGCCGTTCGTCGGCCGCTGGGAGCGCGAGCAGCACATGACGGCGATGGTCAGCGAGGAATTCACTTCCTTTGTCGTCACGGACCCGAAGGGCCAGCCTGTCGGTCATGTCATTTTATCGGACTGCACCGACGACAGCCGGAACTTGTGTTTGAAGCGGATTATCATCACCCAGAAAGGGTGCGGCTTCGGCTGGGCGGCGGTGAAAGAAGTGCAGCGGTTCGCGTTCGCCAAGCACCAAGCCCGCCGCCTCTGGCTGGACGTAATTGAAACCAACGCCCGCGCCCGCTCTTTGTACCAGGCACTGGGCTTCCAGGAAGAAGGCATCCTGCGGGAAGCGCTTCTGCATGATGGAGAACATGTTTCGCTGGTGATCATGTCCATGCTGGCGCGGGAGTATCAGGCCCAGGAAGCTCAGGCGCAAGACGCTGAGGAGAAGCACGGTTGAAACGAAAAGACCTGCTGGATTTGCAAAGTCTGATCGCCGACGAAATCGTCTATCTTTTGGACACGGCGCAGTCGTTCCGGGAGATCGTCACACGGCCCGTGAAGAAAGTGCCGACCCTGCGCGGCAAGTCTGTCGCGACGCTCTTTTTCGAGCCAAGCACCCGCACCCGGACTTCGTTTGAAGCGGCGGCGAAAATCATGTCCGCCGACACGTACAGCCTGACGGGAACGACCAGCAGCGCGGTCAAAGGCGAGTCGCTCAAAGACACCATGCTGACGCTTGACGCCATGGGCATTGATGCGTTTGTGATCCGGCACTCGTATAGCGGCGCGGCCCAGCTTGCCGCGTCGTATGTGCCGACGAAACCTGTCATCAACGCCGGCGATGGCACGCATGAGCATCCGACGCAGGGGCTTCTGGACCTGCTGACGATCCGGCAGGTCAAGGGGCGCATTGAGGGCCTGACGGTCGCGATTGTCGGCGACATTCTGCATTCGCGCGTAGCCCGCTCGAACATTTGGGGGCTGGCGGCGATGGGAGCGAATGTGCGGCTGATCGCCCCGCCGACCCTGCTGCCCGCCGACGCCGCCCAGCTCCCCGTCACGGTTTATACCGATTTAGAAGCTGGCCTGGAAGGCGTGGACGTAGTCAATATATTACGCATTCAATTGGAGCGCCAGGACTCGGCGTTCTTTCCTTCGGTCCGCGAGTATGCCCGCTTGTTCGGGGTCAGCAAAGCCAAACTTCGCGTCGCCGCGCCGGACGTCACCGTGCTGCATCCCGGCCCGATGAACCGGGGCGTTGAGATCGCGTCGGCTCTGGCGGACGACGACAGCGCCGTGATTACGGACCAGGTCACCAACGGCGTCGCCGTCCGAATGGCCGTGTTGTTCTGGCTAATGTCTTATTCAAGCTAAGAGATAAGCCGTAAAGGAGTTTTCGGCATGAGCCTGAACCGCGTGTTTCGTTATTTGGGCGGCCTGATTATCGCTTCCGTCTTGTTAGGCTTCGTTTTGCCGCTGGTTGGCATTTCGCAGGCCAAGTTCCTGCCGCCGAACCTGGCTTACGCGAAAGCGGCGGGGCTGACGCGGGGGACAATCACAAAAAAAGAAGTGCAGGCGACGGCGAACCCCTTCAAAGTAGGTGACCATGTTTACCTGCTGGATTACACGTTCTACGCGCCGCCTGCGCTTGTGCGCGGGGAAGTCAAGCCGGGTCCGAAACAGGAGTATCAGGGGCAAATCCGTGTTGACCAAGCGCTTTGGGGCGATGCGGACCAGCCGCAGAAAAGCGGCGTTCAGCCCGGCCAAATTGTCCGCGTCCGGTACGAAAAGACTTACCCGGACATTAACGGCATTGATTATCCTGAAATCGGGCGCGGCTGCGGCCCTGGTTCCAATATATTCAGCGGCTGGCTTGTGTTTTTTGTGTTAGATTTAGCACTGGGCTACCTAATGATGATGATTGTCTTGGAGCGGTTTGGGGCGAAAGAAAATATCTAAGAACCCCTCCCGCTCATTCTTCGCTCCCTCCCCTGCAAGGAGAGGGCCGGAGAAGACGGCATATAACTTGTACGGGCGCTGCTTGCCACGCCCTCCTGTCCTGCTCTTCACCTACCCTCTCCTTGCAGGGGAGGGAGTGAGGAACGAGCGGGAGGGGTTCTTTGGATTGAATTATGACTTATCTTCTGAAAAATGGCCGTGTGGTTGACCCGGCGAATAATCTTGATGCCGTTTGCGACGTGCGGATGGGCGCGGATGGCCTGATCGCTGAAGTTGGCCCTAATCTTGCCGCCGAAGACGGCGCGATGGTGATAGACTGCACCGGGCTTGTCGTGTCGCCGGGGCTGATTGACATGCACGTTCACCTGCGCGTTCCCGGCCAGGAATACAAGGAAGATGCCCAGTCGGGAACGGCGGCAGCGGCAAACGGCGGCTTTACCGCGATTGCCTGCCAGCCGAACACGTCCCCGCCGATAGACCGGCCGGAGATCGTGCGCGACCTGCACCGGCAGGCCGAAGGCGCATCCGCGCGGGTCTACGTTGTCGCGGCGGTCTCCAAAGGTTTGCACAACACGGACCTGACTGAAATGGCCGATTTGAAGGACGCCGGCATCATCGGCATCGGCGATGACGCTTACCCCGTCCAAAGCAGCCGCTTTCTGCGCCGGGCGATGGAATACTGCTCCATGCTCGGCCTCACTTACGTTGCCCACTGCGAGGACAAAGACCTCACCGGCGATGGCGTGATGAACGAAGGCTATGTGTCAACTGTCTTGGGCCTGAAGGGCATCCCGCGCGAAGCGGAGAACATCGGCACGTCCCGAAACATCATGCTGGCCCAGGCCACCGGCTGCCGCCTGCATATTCTTCATGTCAGCACTAAAGAAAGCGTCGAAATCAT
>CAXTRL010000336.1:0-4025 GCA_964246575.1 uncultured Armatimonadales bacterium | reverse complement strand
GGGTTTCCGCGCCGCCGAGATGCCACAGCACCACCCCGGCCAGCGGTTCGCGGGCGGCGGCTTGGAGCGCCTGCCGCTCAAGCTGAACTTCCAGAAGCTCGCTGCCGCCGTGGGTGTCCAGGACTTGAAGGCGCAGAGGCGTGTGCGCTGTTCGCAGGGCGGTGTTGATGCCGTGCAGCAGGGCCAGCGCCGCCGGGAACACCGGGTGCTGGGGCAGAATGGCCGCAATGTGCAGCCCGGCGGGTGCTTGGGCGCTGCGCCCATCCTGCCGGGGGGCATCCCCACCAGTGCGGACCCAGGGCCGGCGGCCCGCTTCGCGCACGATCAGGCCGCAATCCTCAAGCTGAGTTAGGGCAAAGCGCACCGCCGAGCGGTCGGTGCCGAATTCCGCCGCCAGCGCCCGTTCGGCGGGCAGCCAGGAGCCGGCGGGGTAGCGGCCCCGTTCAATCCGCTCTTGCAGCGCCAAAAAAAGCTGCTGTCGTCCTAAAATCGGCGGCTGTTCTAATGCTGACTGTTGTTCGAGGGGTTTGAGAAGCATGGTCGTTTCTGGAAATACAATCTGAATACAAGCCGCGTTCGTCGGTGCCGCACGAAACACGGGGCTGAACCCCCGTGCTTTGGTAAAGCAACTCCCCGCCTTCGCGGGCAGAAGACGGGCAGAAGAACAGCGCACAAAGAAAAAAGCTCTTAATCTTCGCCCACGAAGGTGGGAGCTTGCCCTTTTAAAGCCCTGCCGTTCAGGGCAGGGTTTTCCCGCAACCAAAAGGAACCAAAGTGCTTGAGTATAGCACAGTCTGTTCCTGCTGTCAATGCAGACCATTTTCGGAGCCGCCTGCCGAAATCCACTAAATACATACGAAAAGTTTGCCGGCTTCCTCTCAAAACCCGGTAAAAGAATTTGTTTGGAAGCATTGACAGCAAGACAAATCAGTGTTATACTTGGTTGTGTTTGGTGAAAGCGGCCTTTTCGACGACGGCTGCTTTTTGTTTTCTTCAAGCCGCAGGGTGAGCGCTGCCGCTTGAAATGCACTTGTTTATTTTTGCTTATCGATTCTATCAATTAGGAGAAGTCATGTTAACCCAACTTAAGCCGCAAAAGCGCGGCTTCACACTCATTGAATTGCTCGTTGTCATCGCTATCATTGCGATCCTCGCCGCTATCTTGTTCCCAGTCTTTCAGAAAGTCCGCGAGAACGCTCGTAAGGCATCTTGTCAATCCAACGAAAAGCAGATTGGCTTGGCGTTGATCCAGTATTCGCAGGACAACGATGAGCTTCTTGTCTGTGGATGGAGCGGACCTGGCGGTTATGGTACGTCCAGTGCTGCTGGAACAGCCAATCCTCGGTACAAGTGGATGGATGCCATTTACCCATTTGTCAAAAGCACACAAGTCTTTCACTGCCCTGACGATAGCGGCAGCCTCATCGCCGGCGCAACCGGAAATTATGTTCCGCAGTCGCAACTCACGGCGGACAGCGATCACTATTACGGCAGCTACTCGATTAACTCTTATGACTTCAACGGAGCGGACTTTCCTGATGTTGGACCGGGCAACACGCCCGGCGGCGGTGTGGCTTACAGCCTTTCGCAGCTTCAAGCGCCGGCTACCACGGTTTGGGTCGTTGATGGCGCTGGCAGCTACACAGCAGACTGCAACACAAAAACGATGGGCGCAACTACGATCGCCAGCTATCCTGGTATCGCTTGTGTCGGTAATGGTGCGGCCAGCTTGAACGACAACAGCCCGATTGTCTTCCGGCATGGTGGCCCAGACTTGTCTAACGTGCTTTACTGCGACGGCCATGTTAAGTCTGTGCGTCAAGCAGATTTGCTTCGACAGAATGCTAACGGCTATTTCTACAACTTGACCATGCGCGGCTCGTAGTGCTGCTTGCCTGCAACTTTTGATGTCCCCTCGCGGTCTGGAAACAGCGTGAGGGGCTTTTTTGTTGAACTTTGAGAAATCTTTTATGCGTTATTTTGTTGGGGGATTGTCGTCGCTGGGGCTTTTGACCTTGATACTGACCGGCTGCACGGCGCAGACGGCGCAACCTATCGTTTTGGAGGGCGCGGCTCCGGCGCAGCAGCATGGCTCAACGGGGGAAGATAAAAAGGCGGCGTCGCCTTACGGGCATGTGCTGGGCATGAACTGGGGCAGCCATCCCGGCGATTTCGCCGAGTACCGATTTACGGAAGCGGCAGCAGTTTCGCCTGCGCTTTTGACCCTGCGCTATGCCCGCGACAACGCCGGGACAAGCCAGGTGCAGGTCAGCGTGGACGGCAGGCCAGCCGGCAGCGTCCGAGTCCATGCCACCGGCGGCTGGGGGGACGCGGCGGCGCAGTTTGCGACCGTGGCGCTTGCACTGCCAGGCCTTGCTGCTGGGGCGCACACAATTCGGCTAACCGTGCCGGCCCCGGCTCCGGTTCCCGCCCAAACTGCGATGCAGACGCTGCCGCCGGTTCCCGTGCTGGATTTGGTCGGCAACCGCACGGACAAGAACACGGTCGGCCACGGCAAAAATGTCGCCCTGTACACAGGCTCGCCGTCGCTGTTTTTTTATGCCACTCAGAACATGACCGATGTGTTTTCCGCCGCCGACGGCGCGACTCTGAAATGGTTCCCCGATTATGTGCTGGTGACGCCGCAGGGAAGCGCAGCCTCGGATGCCGGCAATGTCAATCTGGACAGCCTCACGATTGGCCCCGGCACGGCTCCGGCAGCGGAAAACACAGACGCGCCAGGCATCTTTGAGCAGCGGCAGGTGTGCGTGACGGTGGACGACGTCGTGATGTCCCGCGTGTTTGTCACGAACTTGACGCGCGATGCCGTCACCTACCCTGTCACCGTCAAAGGCGACTGCCGCCAGTCGGCAGATTTCCGGGCCGGGCCGGGCGGCGCGAAAGAAACCAAGCGCGACGGCGATGTGGTGCTTCTGACCGACCACAACGTCTTCCCCGGCAAACTCGCCGACGGCCTTTCCATGGCCATCAGTGGCAGCACGGCTCCGGCAAGCGCCGACACGGACACGCCGGGGGCGTACACGCTGACTTACACTCTGGCAGTGCCGCCGGGACAGACCCGCTCGCTCGTGCTGGGGTGCGCGTTTGATCCCGACCCCGCGCAGGCGTCGGCGCATCTGCGGGCCGCGCTCGGCGGGAAAGACCCGCTGGAGCAGAACCGGCAGCAGTGGCGCAAGTTCTATGCCGATGAAGTCCCGGCGTTCACCTGCTCCGATCCCGGCTTGTCGGAATTGTATGCGTTCCGCTGGTTCCTGCTGCTGTTCTCGCGGGCAGGCGGCGACTTGGGCTACTTTAAGTATCCTGTGGACATGGAAGGCCGGCAGGCGTTCCAAACCTACTGCTGCTACAGCGCCCCGTTTATGGCCTTTGACCTGAACTGGCAGGATAATCCAAACGCGGGCTTCGGGCAGATCGCGAACCTGCCGTTTGTGGCCTACTCCGACGGACGGTTCCCCTGGTACACCACCCCGCAGACAAACCGTGTTCCTGTCCAGCACGCCTCACTGACGGGCCAGTCGCTGATGCCGTGGGCGGCGTGGAAGTTCTACCAGATTCACGGGCGCAAAGATTTGATCGCCCAATTTTACCCCGGCATGAAGAAAAACATGGACTGGTGGATCAAGGACCGCGACCCTCGGAGAACCGGCTTGTTTGAGATTGACGACCAGTTAGAGACGGGCATGGACGACCTGCACCGCCGCTGGAAAGGACCGATACCGGCCCGCTACCAGGCGATTGACGCGACAAGCTACGCCATTCTCAACTTGCGGGCGGTGGCGAACATGGCGCGGGTGCTAGGGCAAACAAAAGACGCGGCGTACTACGCAGCTTATGCCGCAAAGTCCGTCCATGCCCTGAACACAACCCTGTGGGACCCGGCCTTGCAGCGCTACCGCGACCGCAGCCCAGACACCGGCGAGTTGACCGACTACAACTCCATCACAATCTTTTACCCGATGTTCGCGGACGTCCTGACCAAAGCGCAGCTTCCGGAAATCGCGCGG
>CAXTRL010000335.1:0-4051 GCA_964246575.1 uncultured Armatimonadales bacterium | reverse complement strand
CCGGGGCCGCGCCGTTTGTGTGCGTCCCCCAGTACCAGCCGCAGCGGCGCGGAGGCATTCGGGTCAAGCGCCACTTGGCGCGGAGATTTCAGAGTGCTTTCGTTGTCAAACACTGGCCCCAGCCTCCGTAGTTACATCTTCGTCTACATCTTTCAAGTAGACGACCGCCGGGGAAGTGCCGAGGTCTTCCAGCAGGCGGAAGCGGCGCGGATCGTTCCACTGCTTCGCCACGGTCCAGCGGTCATCTTTGAGATCGCCGAACGTGATGGCTTTGGGCGGGCAAGCTTGGGCGCAGGCGGTTGTAAATTCGTCGGGTTCCAAGTCACGGTATTCCGCGCCGGCTTTTTCTTCCGCCCGGCGAATGCGCTGAACACAAAACGTGCATTTTTCCATGACGCCTTTTTCGCGCACCGTAACGTCCGGGTTCAGATGCTGGTTAAGAGGCACGTCCCACGAATGCTCGAACCAGTTGAAGGCGCGGACATCATACGGGCAGTTGTTGCCGCAGTAGCGGGTGCCGACGCAACGGTTGTAGACCATTGCGTTCAAGCCCTCTGGGTTGTGGTACGTCGCATACACTGGGCAGACCGGCTCGCAGGGCGCATTATCGCAGTGCTGGCAGGGGATCGGCATGAACCGCGCTTTGACGTTCGGGTAGGAGCCTTCCCAGTAGCGCTCCACGCGAATCCATTGGTGAAGGCGGCCTTGATGCGCTTGTTCTTCGCCGACGACGGGGATATTGTTTTCGGCGGCGCAGGCGGCTTCGCAGGCATGGCAGCCGGTGCAGCGGTCTAGGTCAATGACCATGCCCCACTTGCGGGTGCGGTGGCCGTCTTCGGTATCTTGAATATACGGAGTCGTCTTGCGCTCGGCAGGGCCTTCGCCGCCGCTGCTGGGGCCTCCCGCTCTTTCTTTGTTCAGTTCTTCTGCGTCTGGCATTTCTGCATCTTTCTGTCTAATTAGCTGCGCTGCCGGGCTGTCTACTCCGCCGCCGGGGTGTTGGCGTCCTTGTTGGTTTGCGGGGTCTGGCCCTGGTCGTCGGAATTGAACAGTGCTTTGTTTTCCGGCGGCGCTCCTACCACTGGATGCGCGGCCTTCCATTCTTTGGCCGTCGTGTGGATCAGGTTCATCACTTCCGCCGGCTCAGCCCCGCCGGGCCGGTCCTGGGCCAGAACAAGGGTTGTATTGTCATTGTAATAGCCGCTTTTTGCGCTGGCGACTTTGGTCAGTGTTACCTGCGTCGCGCCGTAAGCAAACGCTCCGGTCTGCGGATCGGCAGTCGCTGCGAGGATCGCCATTGGGTTTGCGCCCCGGCCCATCGCATTGCGCCCGTAGACGGCATGGCCCTGACCCATCGGCATGGCGACCGCGCCCGGATGGATGCCGGGAAAGGGGACTGCCAGAACATCAATGGAACCGCTTGGCGAAGTGAGCCGCACCAGATCTCCGGTGCGGATGTCCAAGCTATGAGCCACTTCCATGTTGATTTCTACCCACGAGTTCCAAACCGCCATCGTCATCGGGTCAGGATTTTCCTGCATCCAGCCTAAGTTTGCGTGCCGCCCATCGTTGTAGTAGATGTGCGGATAAATTTGCAAAGCAAATGTCCCGGCCTTCGCCGGGGCTGCCGGCACAGCCGCCGGTGTTGGCGCGGCTGCGGGCGCAGCGGGAGCCGCCGCATTGGACCAAAGGCCGCCCATAGACAGCGCGTTGACCCAGTTGGTGTCGTCCTCCGTCGTGTCGGCGGCAAGATTGGCTTGACCGATGCCAGCCCACGTTTTGCGAACTGCCGCACGGCCATCGGCATCCCCGCCCGGCTTGCCGGCGCGTTTTGCCAAGTCCGCCAGCAGATCACTCACAGTGCGCGTGTCCCACCACGGCACGAATGCGCCGGCGTTGTCCTGCACCTGCCCGTGTCCGCCGACAAACTGCGGGTCAATAATGGGCTGGCGCAGGGTCGCCATATGCGTTCCGGGCGGAATGACCGGCGGGATATGGTCGCCCCAGTCTTCCAAAAACGAGCGCGTCGGCAGGACAACATCGGCGTAGGCGGTGGTCTCGTCCTCAAATAGCGCCAGCGCCGCAATCATCGGCACTTTGGCCGTCGCCTGCGCGAATCCGACAGAGGCCGGCAGCGTGAAGACCGGGTTGGAATGGCCGATGATCAGCAGTGCGCCGACTTGGCCCGCGTTCATCGCCTGCGTCAAGTTCTGAATGCCTTTGAGTCCCGACAACTGCGGATTGACTGCCGGAAGCGGCAGGGCCGAGGTGCCGAATCCGACGCACTGGCTTTTTGCCTGCGCGTTCAGCGTTTCCACGGCAGTAAACGCCGCCGTCGGATTGGCCGATGAGAAAAGCCCGTTGCCGGCCACAGCCACAGCGCGTGTCCCTGCCCCTGCGAAAGCCCGCGCGACTTCCTGAAGCTGGGCTTCGGAAAGGCCCGTCGCGGCGGCATAAGCTGTCATGGACGCGGCAGGATTTTGAATTGCCGCTAGGACCGCCTGCGCGGCCACGGCTTCCGTGCCGGGGTTGCACGGCAGCCAAAGATCGGCCTTTGCCGCCGTCATGCTCATGCGCGGGCCGACATAAATAAACCGGCCATGCTCGCCTTGAGTCCGGCGTGGCCCCTGCCGGAAGTCGCCGAACCCGCGGTTGTAATAAACAGGCGACGGCCACGCTTCCAGGAAGTCGCCGCCGAACGATACAATCACATCGGCCTGGTCAAGCTGATACGCCGGCAACTGATCGCGCCCATAAACCGCCCTTGCCGCCGCCCGCCAGGGCGCGTCATCTAAAAGCGAGTACGAATACACTGTGCCGCCGACGTGGGCCGCGAACTCGTTCAACAGGCGAGCTTGAGTCGGGCTGGAACTAAACTCCTGGGAGTCCACTAAAATCGCTACTTTGCCGGAAGCGCTGCTGAGGGCTTGCGCGACTTTCGCCATCGCCGTTTCCCAGTCGGTCTGGGTCATGGAAATCTCAGTGATTTGGTCCCGGCCATCCGGCGGGTTAGAGTCTTTAGGCCGGTCCAGCACAACCAAGTCGCCGCGCTTCGGGTGCAGCAGGGGCTGGCGGACGCGGTCCGGGTTGTACAAGTGCTGCAAGGCCGCCTGTCCTCGGGCGCAGGTTTTGCCGCCACTGACTGGGTGGGCGGGGTTGCCTTCAATCTTCAGCGCCCGGCCGCTCATTGTCCGCACGAGCAGCCCGCAGCCCGCAGGGCACATCTGGCAGACAGTGGCGAAATACTGCGGGACGCCGTCCATAAGGCCGTCGGGCTGATTGACATAGGGGTAAACGCGGTTGTCGTAGCCGCCATAAGTGCCTAAAACTTCGGCGCGGTACTGGCCGGGGTTGTAGCGTGTCAGCGGGCGGCACCCCGTCGCGGCGACGGCGCTTCCGACAACGCTGAGCTGAATGAACTTTCGCCGGCTGATCTCGGTCATACAATTCTCTTCTAGGGTCTTCGTAATCTAGTAGTGGCAGGTGTAGCAGTCCACCGATGCCTGGTACGGCTGGAACTTCTTCTCGTACTGCCGGTGGCAAGTAATGCACCAGCCCATGTTCATGATAATCGGCTGGTAAACCACGTACATGGAACCGACATTGCCGTGGCAGGTCGCGCAGGCGATTCCCGCGCCGACATGGGCCGAATGCACGAAATGGACGTAACCCGGCTGCTGGTTGACGCGCACCCAGGGCACGGACTGCTTGGCAAGGTAATACTGCCGAATCCGCGCAATCTGCGGATGCGTAATGGAAATGTTTTTGTGGCAGCCCCAGCAGACTTCCACCGGCGGGTAATTCGCGTAGCGCGAGGTCGCCGCCGTCCAGTGGCAGTAAGCGCACGGAATGTGCAGCTCATTGACATGAACGTGGTGGTAGAACGCGATCGGCTGAGTCGGGCCGGGAGAGCCAACCCAGTTGGTCTTGCGCTCGTGGCTGGTTTCGGGCCAAAAGAAGGCGAGGCTCAGCAGCGCCAGCAAGGCGACACTTGCCACAGCGGATAGTCGGATGAGTAAAACGCGGCTCACGCCAGAATGTCCCTTTTCTA
>CAXTRL010000334.1:0-4059 GCA_964246575.1 uncultured Armatimonadales bacterium | reverse complement strand
CAACGCCGCTTGGGGACGGCGACCAGATCACGCTCGGCTGCTGGACCCGCATTACGATCCGTGCATCGTAGAGAATGTCATGGAGTTAAAGCCCACGGATTGAAATCCGTGGCTGAAGGGCGCTTCGCGCCGGCTGTCCTGCGGACAGAAGAATCGGCATAGTGGCTGGCTTCTCTTCTGTCCGCAGGACAACCAGCCGAAGGCTATTCAGCCATGCAATTCATTGCGTGGCCATGGAGTTTCTTATGAGCAGTGTTATGACGCCGATGCCAAGCCACGCAAACGCGCCGGTCTGGCGCACGAAAACGCGGACGACGCCGGGGCGGCTCTGGCTGGCGTTCGGCGCGGTCTGCGTCACTCTTTTGCTTTTGTGGCTGGTCGCCGACGCCAGCATCAACCGCACCCGGCAGGCGATCCAGACAATTGGGCGCGACGCCGTGCCGAGCATTGTTGCCGCCCAGCAAATCCGCGCCGACATGGCGAACATGAACGCTGGCAGCGCAAACGTCTTTATCAGCAGCGGGAACAATGTCCAGCTCAAGGACCAGTACGACCAGGACCGGGCCGCCGCCAACAACAATCTGATTTTGGCAGCCCAAAACATCACTTACGGCGATGCCGAGCGGACGCCGATTCTGGCGATCGCCGACGGTTTGGAAACGTACAGCGGCCTCATCAAAGCCGCTCGCACGAAGGGTCGCCCGAACGGCATCAAAGACCTTCTTGCGGCCTCTGATTTGATGCACGGCACGCTTATTCCGAACGCCGACAAGCTGGACCAAGTTAACTTTGACCACTTGAACGCGGCTTACGACGCGGCTGATGGCCGGATTGTGGGAACGCAGATTGGCTTGTACGCCGTAGGCGGCCTGGTCCTTGCCGTGCTTCTCGTGACGCAGGTATACTTAATGCGCCGGACGCACCGCGTTCTCAACCTGCCGCTGGCAGGGGCAACCGTGCTTCTGGTCTGCTTTGTCATCGGCCTCAGCAGCGCTCTGTCGGCCCAGAACGAATACTTGCGGGCGGCAAACAAAGATTGTTTCGACTCGGTCCATGCCCTTTGGAAAGCGCGTTCGGTGGCGTATGACGCGAACGCCGACGAGAGCTTGTACCTGCTGGGGCCGGCCGCGTCCGAGACGGCAAAGCAATATGACGCTTCATTCCGTGCCGATGCCTCCCTGCTGGCGGACGCTCCGGTGACGGACGCCCTTGTCGCTTCTGCGGCGGCGGGGAACAAGCAGACGTTTCACGGCTCGCTCGCTGTGGAGCTGAACAACATCACATTTATCGGCGAGCAGGCCGCCGCGACGGAAACTCTGCGCGACTGGGGCAAGTACATAGCCCTGGACGCGCAGATACGCGCTTTGAATACTTCCGGGCGGCATTCGGAGGCGATTGCCCTTTGTACCGGCGTGTCGCCGGGCCAGTCCGATTATGCGTTCAGCCAGTTCGACGCTGCGCTGGGCAAGACGCTCGGCATCAACCAGGACCAGTTTGATCTGACCGTCGCCAAAGCGTTTTCCGGCCTGCGCCTGCTGCCCTTGCTTGCCGCCGTTAGCATTCTCCTAATGATCGTCCTGACCTGGCTTGGACTTGCGCCCCGCCTGCGCGAGTATCAGGGGTGAACTAGCGTCCGAGCCGCGCGGCGAGGGTGCAGACGACAAGGCAGAGAGAAACGGAGATGGCGGTGAAGACGGCGGCGGTATGGGTGTCGCCGGACAAGACGGCGTCGTAGATGGCAATGGGCATGGTCTGGGTTTGGCCCGGCGTGTCGCCTGCGACCATCAGGGTTGCGCCGAAATCGCCCAGCGCACGGGCGAAAGCAAGCGTCGTGCCGGCAATGAGACCGGGCCGGGCCAGCGGCAGGTAGATGTCTTTGGCGAGACGGACGAAGTCCGCGCCGTCGGTGCGGGCCGCGCCGACCACGTCCGGGTCAACGGCGGCGAACGCGACGCGGGCCTGGGTGACGAACAGCGGCAGACTGGCAATGCAGGCGGCCACGGCTGCGCCCTGCCAAGTGAACACTAAGGGGTGATGGAGTTGCGTCAGCCAGCGCCCCAGCGGGCCGCGCGACCCCAGCCCTACCAGCAGCGCATAGCCCAGCACGGTCGGCGGCAGCACCAGCGGCAGCAGCGCCGCGCCTTCCAGCAGGCCGCGCCCGCGAAACCGCGCTTTCGCCAGGCCATAGGCCAGCGGCAGGCCGAAGAGGACGCTGAACACCGTCGCCCACCCGGCCACTTGGAGCGAAATCCAGAGCGGCGACCAGTCCAAGCCCACAGCCACTAATGCTTCTTCGGCTGTGCGGCAGGCTTTGGCAGCGTGTAGCCGTAGCGCTTCCAGATTTTTGCCGCGTCGGGGCCAGTGAGATAATCAATAAACTGAAGCGCCTGCGTTGTCTGCGTGGTCGTTAGGACCAGCCCTAAGCTTTGGGTGATCGGGTCATGCAGGGTGTCCGGCACGATGAAGTACGGGTCGATTTTGTCTTCAACAACCAACGAAAGCGCGGTCAAGCAGACATCGGCATTGCCGCTTTGGGCGAACTGCAATGCTTGACCGATGTTCTCCGCCTGCACCAGCTTAGGCGCGACGATCGCCGTCAATCCTGTTTTGGAAAACGCCTGCTGGGCAGCCAGGCCATACGGGGCGGTCTTCGGGTTAGCGTAGGCGATTTTGGCATACGCCGGGCCGGCAAGGTCCTGGATGTGAGAGGGATGATGTGCTGCGTCTTTACGTGACCAGACAACGAGCCGACCAATAGCATACGGCTGGACCGTGCCGACGGCCAGCAGCTTTTCGCGGAGCAGCTTCTGCGGCGTAGCAGTATCGGCGGCGACAAACACGTCAATGGGTGCGCCGTTTTCAATCTGGATCGCAAGCTGCTTTGTCGCGCCGAAGGTCGGGGTCACGGCAACGCCGGTTTTCTTGGTGAACGCCGGGATCAGTGCTTCGGTGAACACTTTCTGCAAGTTCGCCGCCGCCGACACCCGCAACGGGTCGGCTGCATGGGCAGGAACGCACAGTAAAGCCATCAAAACCGAAGCAATCGCAAGTTTAACGCGCAAGAAGCACCTCCGTAGACTTAATCAAGGCCGTCGCCGAAACGCCGGGCCTTAGCCCCAGCCGCTCCGCCGACGAGCGCGTGATGACCGACACGATTTCCTGTCCATTCCCTAAATCCAGCACGACTTCGCACAAAATGCCGTCGCCGCTGATCTCGCGCACAATGCCCGTCAAAGCATTGCGGGCGCTGACCTGCAGGGAAGACGGCCCCCCAGCCCCCAATTCTGGGGGAGCAGAATCAGGCGTCCCGAGGGCGGCGCGAACGGCGGCGACGGCGGCTTCATCATAAAGCCGCCAGCCGCGCCAGTCGCGCTCCGGGGCTGGGATGCGCCCTGCCTTCTCCCAAACCGCCAGCGTTTTCGGCGTAATATGCAGCATCTGCGCCACCTGGGCGCGGCTTAATTTGACGGACATAGTCGTAATAGGTGAGTGGGGTAAGTATACCTCAATCCGGCAAAAAAAGACCCCCAGCCCCATTATTGGGGCTGGGGGGACTGCTTAGTGCTTGAATGTCCAATGGCGGTTCGCAAAGAAGTTCCAAAAGACGACTACGCCGGTGGCGACCAGCAGCGCCCCATTGTAGAGCAGCGGACCATATTCGTGCTTGCCCGTGTTTGTCAGCATGGCATGGACAATGCGGCTGAGTTCTTCCGGGTTTCCGAGCAGCGCATGGCCGTGGCTTTTCACGGAAGCGACAATCAGTACCACGATCGTCGTGTTTAGCAGCCACCCGACAATGTTGACGAGAAGGAACTGAAGCGACTGCGTGTGCGCGGGTTTACCGCGTGCTTCTTTGAAGGTCCAATGCCGATTCCAAAAGAAGCCGTTCAGAACAGACAAAAAGAACGCGGCTGTCAGCGCCGGGATCAGCGGCCAGGCCAGCTTGTAGTGCAGCAAGTTGGACAAGCCGAAGTTAATCACCGAATTGCTTGCACCGACAATAGCGAACTTGATGAGCTGTTGAACGCCGCGCTTTTGAGTAAACGCGGCGGCTTTCTG
>CAXTRL010000333.1:0-4082 GCA_964246575.1 uncultured Armatimonadales bacterium | reverse complement strand
TTGCCGCCGCTAGTCCCTTGCCGCTGAGGTCGCCGACCACAAGAAACGTCACGCCTTTATCGGCGGCAAACACGTCCACAAAGTCCCCGCCCACTCCGGCTTCTTCCAGCGCCGGCTGGTAATATTCGGCAAGCTCCAGCCCCGGAACCTCCCTGGGAACCGCCGGCTGCAGCGCCTCTTGAAGCTGTTCGGCGATCCGGTGTTCCCGCTCCGAAATCCGTGCCCGCTCCTGCTCGATTTGCCGCCGCTCGCTGATGTCGGAGAATGCGACGACCGCGCCCGTCAGGTCGGCCTCCATGGTGATCGGCGACGCGGTGTAGGACACCGGAACCGCCGTGCCGTCCCTGCGCCAGAACACTTCATCTTCGGCATGGGCGCTTTGCCCGCTGCGAATGGCGCGGTAAATGGGGCATTCTTCTTCCGGGTAATCCGCGCCGTCTTCCCGGCGGCTGTGAATGAGGCGATGGCCGCATTGCCCGACCATCTCTTCCGCCATATACCCCAGCATCCGGGCGGCGGCCTGGTTGACGAATGTGAAGCGCCCTGCCGTGTCTATGCCGTAGATGCCCTCGCCCGTGGAGTCCAGCAGCAGGCGGTTCGCGTCCGCAAGGCGCGACTGCTCGGCTTCCAGGGCTTTGCGCTCGCTGATGTCCCGCAGGTAGGCGGTGAACCCAAATGCGCCGTCCTGCCGCATCGGCACGATGGCAAGCTCTACGGGGAATTCTTCCCCGCTCCGGCGCATTCCGATCACTTCAATCCGCTTTCCCAGCACCGGCCCGATGCCGGTGGCAAGGTAATGGGCAAACCCAGCATGGTGCGCTTCGCGCAGCGACGGCGGGATGATGGTGTCTGCAATGGAAGCGCCGGCGACTTCCGAGGCGCGGTACCCAAATGTTTCTTCTGCGGCTGGGTTGAAGTCTACAATCTTGCCGTCGCCGTCAATCGTGATAATGCAGTCCAGCGCGACTTCCAGGATAGCCGACTTGCGAGCCTCGCTTTCGCGCAGGGCCACCATGCTGCGCCCGGCTTCCTCGGCGGCGTTTTCCGCATCCCGGCGCGAATTGTGCTGGGCGCTGCTGATGGCGGAAACGCTGATCCCGACAACAACAAAAACAACCAGCGTCAGTTGGTCTACCCGATTTGTGATTAAAAGAGAGTGTGTGGGGTTTAGAACAAAGTAGACGGCGGCAAGCGTCGAAAGCGCAAGGCCCGCGAGGCCCCCCATCCAGCCGCCGACCCAGGCGCTGAACACGACGGCCGGAAAGAACATAATAAACGCAACGCGGGTGCCGAACAGCGGGTTCAGCGCCAGTCGAATCAGCGTAGACACGGCAACGCTGACAAAAATCAGGCCGGCGGCCCGTGCTGTCATGGCGGGTGTTCGCGGCTTTGTTTTGAGGTTGTTTGAGGGCAATCGCATTGGGGTAATTCTCGCCTCTAGTTTACCCTCTGGTCTTGCGTTTGCCTTCCGACATTGATACTTTTTTATGGGACCGGCTGCCAGCCCACTGCCTTTAAGCGCTCTGCTAGGGCCGGGTCCTTCGCAAGTTCCGTCAAACGGGCCATCTCGGCAGCCGCTTCCGGCTGTTTTTTGGCACGCGCCAGCACTTTGTACAAGTAGTAGCGCGACTCAACGGCATCCCGGTCACTGTCTGCGGCTTGGCTCAGCAGCGATTCGGCCTGCGCTTCCTGCCCGCGTCCCGCCGCTTCCCGGCCTGCCGCCGTCAGCTCGGCAGGGTCCGGGTAGGGCGCGAGCAGCCAGAACAAACGAGCGGCGGAAGCGTTTTCAATCATTGTTTTGGTTTCATCCGGCTTGTGCGGCTTTGTGACCCATTTGTCCCAGTAGCCGCCGCTGGGATCACGTGCGTATTTGTAGCCGAAGGCTGCCTGCTGCCGAACAGCGTTGAGGTAGCGTACATTGTGGGTGACGTCGTACAAGCGCAGCAGCGCTTCGCAGAACAAATGAGTAAAGCGGGTTGCGTCTTCGGTCTTTTGCAGCGACCCCGTTGCCGGATCGGTCCATTGGGCAAGACCGGCGTCGGCCATGCGCTTCGCTTCCTCAAGGTCCGGCTCGGTGTGGCGAAGCTGATACAAGAGAACATCGGTGCGGATCATCAGCGCCGTGTTATATGTCCACTTTGTTTTCTCAATCTTGCCGTCAATGTGGTAGGCATCCCAATACAGGCTGTCCGTGTCCTGCAAATGCGCCTGCGTCCAATCCTTGATTTTTATTCCCCACGTGCCCTGCTCGCGGTCTCCGGCGACTTGGTCCAGCCGCAGCGCCGAGGCAGCGGCGGGGGCATTAGAGCAGGTGTTCTTGGACTGATGATCCAGCTTCCAGTAGATGCCGCCGCCCAGCTTATCGTCCCAGCCGCTCAGCACGAAGTCCTGCGTGGCGCGGGCCAGCGCCAGAAACTTGGGATCGTGGGTGTTTTGATAGGCTTCAGCGTAGCCGAGGACCATCCATTCGTTGTCATCGTAATACTTGTCGGTCCCCCCCGGCCCGGAGCAGTAGGCATTGTAGCCGGGAGGCGAGCCTTTCGGCTGCGAATCCCAGTACGTCGTCAGCCCGTCTGTAAAATCGTAAAGTACCGCTCGGTACTTCGCGGGATCTTCTTTGGCGGCGGCGGCCAGCACCGAGAATTGAATGCCGTTGCCCCACATCAAATCGTAATCAAGCCCGCCGGGAACGATCGGGAAGTTAGGGCGATAGCGGTGCGCGGAAGCGTCGTAGAAGAGCGACTGGACAAAGTCCGTCGCTTCTTCGGCCTTGAGGCGGTAGCCGGAGGGCGGGAGTGGTGCCGGGAGTGGCTTGGCGTCCACACCGCCTGCGAGAACGGCCACGGCCAGAAGGGGGAGCGCGAGTGTGCCGAGCAAGAACAAGCTATTCATACCTCTTTGTACCATAACCAGACGCTATTTGTTTCCAGACGCTATTTGTTTCCAAGCGTCAAAGTCAGCGCCGGACAATGAAGTCAGCGCGGACAATGCTGTGGCAGGAAGGACAGCAAAGCGAGTGCGGCGCTTCCTGAAGGGTGCGGCGCAAACCCCGCTGGAACATCGTTGGAAGCGTTTTTTGTGCCTGGAAAAACTGGAAAACTCATGGTGCCGGATGGGTTCAAACAACAAAAACCGCCTGCCTTAAAAGCCGCTGGACTTAAAGGAAGACGGTTGAAGAGTGCGTCCAGGCTTGGCAGGTTTATTGTAACACGTCTGCGCTTGCCTGTCAATTGCCCGAACATTTCGCCCAGACTTCTTACGGCTGATTCGAGATCGCGGACCACGGCACGGAAACATTGCCGGCGCTGTCCATCACGGCCCCGTTCCGGGGCGTATTGATCGGCGCACTGCCGGGCTGAAGCGATGCCCCGCCGAGGATCGTGTTGTTCACTGCCTGAAAAGACAGCACTGACCCGGAAGAATAGAACTGCGGAGCGCTGACTGTGGCGCTGGAACTGACCGGCCAGCGGAAATCGCAGCTGCTAACGCGCACCATCGGCCCGTTGCTTTGAATGCAGGCTTCGCCGGACGAATTGGGGCCGGCAGACCAAACCCCAAAGCGGCAGCCGGTGAAGCTGGCGGTCGCCTTCAAGCTGCCGAGCAGGCAGACGGCTGAGCCGGCAGTGTTGTTGAAGAAGCAGTTCACGAAAGACAGCAGGCCGGTGAAGCTTGACGGCGTGTACAAGCACCGGAAGTTCGGATTGTCAAGCTGGCCGACAAAGTCGCAGTCCGTAAACGTCATCCCTGCATACGCAGTCGAGTAAACAAAAAGCGGCTGCTCGCACAGGTCTGCGCCGCACCCGATCATCTTGCCGTACATTCCCGAGTCTGTCTGGGACCCGATCACATAGCCATAATTGTAGCACAGGCAAAAGCAGTTGGTCATCCGCAGCTGGTCGTTATGAACCAGCTCAAAAGCGACGCCGTTGCGCTTCTGCCAGCCGAAGATGCCGTTGACATCGCCGTTGAACTGGGGAACGAAGTGAATGTCGCTGACGTGATCAATGTCGCCGCCGTTGGTGATGTAAATGCCGAGTGAAGTCGGCTGGCCGGTGATGTGATCAATCCAGTGCCGGGTCCCG
>CAXTRL010000332.1:0-4100 GCA_964246575.1 uncultured Armatimonadales bacterium | reverse complement strand
TGGAGGCCAGACCGTTTCATCAGGACGAGTCTTGATGGCAATATACGTTGCTAACTGGGCGACTGTTACTAACTGGGACGCATCTTCATCGGGAATAGTAATCTGGAACTTCTCCTCGCACTCCATGATCATCTCAACAATATCAAGTGATGCTCCTAAATCACCCACAAAAGCCGCATCAGGTGTAACTAAGTCAATGGACACACCCAAATTCTCGGACACAATTTTTCTGATCTGCTCGTATTGCGACAAGTTGGTAACCTACTACCGTTAATCCGCTGAAGCCAGTTCCGATACGCAGTTCATCTCTAATGTGCGGATGTAGCGCTTGAAATCGGCTTCAAGCTCGTGCTTGAAGCGGCGGGAAAGGCCCAGCGACTCGGCGATGTCGGGCAGGAAGCCGGGCGGGTCGTAAGCCACCGTGAGAGTAAGCGTGACGCCGCTGCCTTTCTTAGGCTTTTCAAGGTGCAGGGACAGGACGTACAAAAACAGGGAGCCGGTGGACTGCCAGCACAAGGTCTGGTCGGCGCACATGGTCCGCTCGGCGGCGAACTGGACTTTGCGGCCTTCCAAGAGAACCGTGAAGCAGGCCCTATCGTCGTCCATCAGCTCGGCGTCGCAGACGTGGGACAGCAGGTGCGGCAGGCGGTCTACGGTGTTCCATTCCGCCCAAACCGTGCGCCAGGGGGCGTCGGCAGTCAGCGTGATTTCGTGCGTGAACTGCATAAGTTTTAGTTCTCGCGGCTTAAAACAGCCAGGCCGCCAAGATAGGGACGCAGCGGCTCCGGGACAGCTACGCTGCCGTCCGGCTGCTGGTAAGTCTCTAAAAGCGTCGCCATCAGGCGGGGCAGGGCGGTCCCGCTGCCGTTCAACAGGTGCGGGAACTCCGGCTTTGCGCCCGGCTCGCGCCGGAAGCGGATATTGCCCCGGCGGCTTTGGAAGTCCTCGCAGTTGGAGCAGGACGACACTTCCAGCCACAAGTCCGCGCCGGGCGCGTAGATCTCAATGTCGTAGCACTTCGCCGCCGCAAATGAGATGTCGCCCGCCGCCAGCAGCTTCACCCGGTACGGCAGACCCAATGCTTCCAGAACGTCAGTCGCATTGGCTAAGAGCGTCTCCAGTTCGGCCTCCGAAGTTTCCGGCAGCGTGTACTTGACCATTTCGACTTTGTTGAATTGATGCACCCGCAACAGCCCGCGTGTGTCCTTGCCTGCCGCGCCGGCTTCGCGCCGCCAGCAAGGGGAATAGGCCATGTAATTGAGAGGCAGGTCGCGTCCATCCAAAATCTCGTCCCGGTGAATGTTGACCAGGGCAGGTTCGGCGGTGGGCAGGGCGAATAAATCCGCTTCGGCGTCGTGGTACATTTCCGGCTGGAACTTCGGCAGGTGCGCGGAGGCCGCAACACTCTCACGCGACAAAAAGAACGGCGTTGCCCATTCGGTGTAGCCATGCTTGTCCCGGTGCAGGTCCAGCATGAACTGGATGAGGCCCCGCTCCAGCCGTGCGCCAAGATTGCGGTACAGCACAAACCCGCTGCCCGACAGCTTGGCCCCGCGCGTGAAGTCTATCAGCCCCAAGTCGGTCGCCAGGTCCCAGTGCGCTTGGGGCGCAAAGTCAAAGCTTTGGACGTCGCCGTGCGTTTTGACAATCTGGAAGTTTTCTTCCGGGCCGGGCGGCGTCGTGGGCGACGGCAGGTTGGGGATATAAAACAGCAGCCGGTCGCGCTCCGCTTCCAGCCGCTTGGCCTCGTCGCCGAGGGCCGCTTTGCGGTCGCCGAGATCGCGCAGGGACGCTTTCAGCGCCTCGGCTTCCTCGCGGCGGCCTTCTTTCATGAGTTGCGGGATGCTTTTGCTGCCGCGCCCCAGCTCCGCCTGCAATTCTTCCGCTTCGGCATTCGCCGCCCGCCACTTGGCATCCGCTTCCAGCACGGCGTCAATCTGCGCCGTGTCCGCCAGCCGGTCCGCCAGCCGCGCTTTGACGGCCTCGGGTTCCGTTCGTATTTGTCTAATATCCAGCATGATTTGTTTCCATAAGTGCCACGCAATGAATTGCATGGCTGAAGGGCGCTTCGCGCCGGCTGTCCTACGGACAGAAGATAAGAAAAAGCTCTTGTGTCTTTTGTTCGTAGGACAACCAGTCGAAGGCTATTCAGCCCTGGACTTCAGTCCGGGGTCTGATCTTTACTCAACCCATCGACAAGATGCACCAGCATTGCAGCCATGCTCTGCAAATCGCCGACATGGACCCGTTCGCGGGCGGTGTGCGGGGACTTCTCAGGTGCGCCGACGAAGACCCAGTCCATTGGGACGCCGCTGCGGTCAATGCCGCCCCCGTCGGAGCCGCCGCTCCATTCCACTTCGCGCTGGAACGGCAGGCCGCTGGCTTCGGCCAGCGCGAGAACTTGCTCTAAATAACGCTGGCGGGGCAGGCTGCTGTCGCGGAGCGAGACGGCGACGCCGCGCCCGCATTTGATGTGCTTGGCGTGCCAGGTCAGATCAGCGACAAGCGCCTGGGAAATGCCGTGCGCCTCGTACAGCCGACGGGCGCAAATGGGGGCGCCCTGTCCGCCGGTTTCTTCCTGCACGGTGAAGGCGACGGCAATTTCCAGGCAGCGGGTGAGCGCGTGAAGCGCAGCCCAGACCCCAGCCCGGTTGTCGAGGTACGGGGCGATCAGCGTGTCGCCGGACAGCGCGGGGACGTCTGCGTAGACCCAGCGCGAACCGGGCGGGGCATCCGTTTTGCCGCGCACTTTCCAGGAGCCGTCTTTGCGCCGGGCCAGCGTACTGCCGGTGTCCGGCTGCCCGGCGGGACGGACCGCGTCGCCAGGCTTGCCGTCGGGACCGCCGATGCGAATTAGCCGCTTGTCGTAGCCCAAAGTCCATCCGGTCGTGTCCAAGTGGGCGAAGACGGCAACGGCAGGCTTTAGGCCGCGCGTCACCACCAGCGAGTCGCCGAGGCGCTCGACACTGGCGTCCGGCAGCTCGTGGGCCACCCAGTCTTCCAGCCAGTCCGCCAGTGGCCCTTCATCGCCCGCCGGGGTGTCGTGTTTCAGCAGTTCCCACAGCAAATCTAAGGAGTATTCAGCAGCCATGAGCAAACAACATTGTATCTTAAATGCCGCCGGGTTGTCAAATCAGGCAAGCCTGCAAGTCAGCTATCAGGTACAATAGCGTCACTATGCCCCTTCTCCAAGTCGAAAATCTGACCAAGCGCTTTCCCATCACCCGCCAAACCGGGCCGTTTTCGCGCGTCACCGACCAGGTCCGCGCCGTGGACGGCGTAGACCTGACGCTCGATGCAGGCGAAACGCTGGGGCTGGTCGGCGAATCCGGCTGCGGCAAGTCCACGCTGGGCCGCTGCATCCTGCGCCTTCTTGAGCCGACAAGCGGCACGGTCACGTTTGATGGCAAAGATGTATTGGCCCTGCCGCCCGAGAGCTTGCGGCGGGAGCGGCGGGAAATGCAGATTGTGTTCCAAGACCCGTTCGCGTCCCTGAACCCGCGCATGAGCATCGGCGCGATCCTGGAAGAGCCGCTGCGAGTGCATAGCGTTGTGCCTGCGAGTGAAGTCCGGGCCGAAGTTGCCCGGCTTTTGGACCAAGTGGGCCTGCCCCAGACCGCCGCCGCGCGTTACCCGCATGAGTTTTCCGGCGGCCAGCGCCAGCGGGTCGGCATCGCCCGCGCCCTGTCCCTGCGGCCCAAGCTGATTGTCGCCGACGAGCCGGTGTCGGCGCTTGACGTTTCCATTCGCGCCCAGATTTTGAACTTGTTCCGGCGCTTGCAGGCTGAAACCGGCGTCGCCCTACTGTTTGTCGCCCACGACCTCGGCGCAGTCCGCTCCATTTCCCACCGCGTTGCCGTGATGTATTTAGGCAAGATCGTCGAGCTTGCCCCATCCGATGAGCTGTACGACAACCCGCGCCATCCCTACACCCGTGCCCTGCTCGCCGCCGTGCCGAGCCTCGACGGCGTCAAGATTGCCGCCGAAAAAGTCGAAGGCGATGTGCCGTCCCCGATTGACATTCCAAGTGGGTGCCGCTTCCGCACCCGCTGCCCGTTCGCCCAGGCCATCTGCGCCGAGCAGGAGCCGCCCCTTGCCGA
>CAXTRL010000331.1:0-4109 GCA_964246575.1 uncultured Armatimonadales bacterium | reverse complement strand
GTGCCGATGACGCCTGACTACTTGTTTTACGCGCTGGCCCAAGCTCGGCCCGACAACGCTGTTTTGGTGCAGGAGTCGCCGTCCAACATGAAGCCGCTGCACAAGCGGATGCCGACGATGCACCCGGCATCGTACTTTTCGATGGCTTCCGGCGGCCTCGGCTTCGGCCTGCCCGCGTCGGTCGGCATTGCGCTGGCGGAGCGTGAATCAGGCCGCAATCGCCCCGTCATGGCCGTGATTGGCGACGGCTCATTTTTGTACTCTATCCAGTCGCTTTGGACCGCTGTTCAGCACAATCTTCCTTTGCTGGTGGTCATCCCGCAGAACACCGAGTACGCCATCTTGAAAGCCTTCGCTGAGTTTGGACACACGCCGGACGTGCCGGGTTTGGACCTGCCGGGCCTCGATTTTGTGTCACTTGCCAAAGGCTTCGGCTGCGAGGCCGAGCGCGTCGAAGACCCGCAGCAAGTCACGCCCGCCGCCAAAGCCGCGCTTCAATCCGGCAAAGTCACCGTGCTGGTCGTGCCGACCACGTCCGAAGTGCCGCCGTTGCTTTAGCCCAAACACATTTAGCCTAGACGCAAAAAAGCGCCGGAACGCAGTGCGTTCCGGCGCTTCTGCTTGCTGCTCTTACAGGCCAAAGTGCCGGTGGCGCATCTGGCTGGCATGGGCGCGAAGCCGGCTGGCCTTGCGGTAGTTGCCGTGCGCGGCGGCGCGTGCGGCGCTGCGGTCCAGGCGGGCCGCTCGGTGCATCCGCTCGTGGCGGAATGGGTGGAAGCCCTGCGCCTGCACCGGCGCTTGGGCAAGCACACCTAAAGCGACAGCCGCCAGCCCGGCGGCGGCAGCGATTTTGTGGATAAGGTTCATAATCGGTTCCTTTCGGCGGGTGTCCATTCCCCCGCGTCTTCCCGGAAGCGGTTTCGTCGGCGAGAAAGTTCCCGCAGGATTTAAGGCAGGAGCATTCAAGGCAGCAAATCGGAAACGCGAACGGCGGTGTCCGGCGCGGCGAGAGGGCGCACTTCGTCTTCGGGCGTCAAAATCATTTCAGAAGCATAACCGCCCTCGGTCGGCTCTCGGAAAACGTGCAGCAGCCGGTTTGGGATGTCTGCAACCCAGTATTCGGGAATGCCCGCGCTGCCGTACTGCCGAACTTTGCCGGCTAAATCCGCTCGCAGGGTGCTGTCGGAAACTTCCACGACAAGCAGCATCGCGTCAAGTGTAAGCCGCTCTTCTTCAATGTACTTGTCTAAAGTCTGAGCCATCACGGCGACATCAGGCTCCGGGTCGCCATACTCGGCGACTGGCAGTGACGACTGACTTTGAATACAATTTGGATCAAATATCTTGCCAAGCGCAGTTGATACAAATGTTACAGTGGCAACGTGCCTGCGTCCATGTGCCATTTTGTCCCATATCTCTCCGTTGACCAGCTCAACTTTGCCGTCTTCCAGAACGCCGATGTCGATTAAGTGCCGGTATTCTTTGCGTGTCCATAACTTGCGCGGATCAAGCGCGGCGGAACTTGGCGCTTCTAACACTGCTGCTTCCAACACTGCGGTTGCCATAGTAGTCTCCTTTAGCGAACGCCCCAGCCCAAAGCCATGCCGATATGATAGACGGCAAAGGTGCCGAGCCAGGCGAGGGCGGTCATGTAGCCGGTCATAAACAGCGGCCAAGTCCAGCCGTTGGTTTCGCGCTTGACGACGGCGATGGTGGACATGCACTGCATCGCCAGAACGTAGTAAATCATCACGCAGACGGCCAGCAGCGGGGAAAAGAACGTGTCGGCCCGTAATTTGTCTTTGAGTGAGCGCGACACTTCTTCGGTCGTGCTGTTCTTGTCGCCGACGCTGTAAATCGTTCCCATGGACGACACAAACACTTCGCGGGCGACAAACGACGACACTAAACTGACCCCGATGCGCCAGTCAAAGCCGAGCGGCTTGATGGCCGGCTCAATCGCATGTCCCGCCCGTCCGGCGTAGGAATGCGCGAGCTGGGCGGCGGGCGGCGTCCCGGCAGGCGACTTGGGATACGACGACAGGAACCACAACACAATGGACACGGACAGGATCAAAGTTCCGGCCCGGCGCAAAAACAGCCCGGCCCGCTCCAGCATGGTCATCAGCACCGTGCGCGGGTTCGGCGCGTGGTACGGCGGCATTTCCATAAAGAAGACCGGCGCGGCGCTTTTCAGAAGCGTATTCTTGAACACCCAGGCCATGCCGAACGCCGCAAACGTGCCTAAGAAGTACATCGCCATCATGGTGAGGCCCGGCAGGGTGAAGATGCCCAGCACATGGCGATTGGGGATAAACGCCGCGATCATCAGCGTGTACACAGGAATACGCGCCGAGCAGGACATCAGCGGGGCGACTAGAATGGTCACTAGGCGCGAGCGGCGGTCGTCAATCGTGCGCGTCGCCATGATGCCGGGAATGGCGCAGGCAAAGGATGACAGCAGCGGAATAAACGACTTGCCGTGCAGGCCGACTTTGGACATCAGTCGGTCCATCAGAAACGCCGCGCGGGCCATGTACCCGGTGTCCTCTAAAAGAGCAATCGCAAAGAACAAGAGCAGGATTTGGGGCAGGAACGTGATGGTCGTGCCGACGCCGGCGATAATCCCGTTGACGATCAAGTCCTGCAAGTCGCCTGCGGGCATGTGTGCCGTGATGAAGTTCTGCAACGCGCTGACGCCCGCGCCGATCCAGTTCATCGGCATCTGCGCCCAGGTGAAAATGGTCTGGAACACAAAGGCCATCACGCCGAAAAACAGAATGTAACCCCAGAATGGGTGCATGACCACACCGTCAATCTTATCGGTGACTGTTTCCGCTCGCCTGTGCGGCTTCCGAACGGTCTTAGCCGCAATCCGGCCTGCCCAGGCATAACGTGACTCGACCACCACCGCCGAAAAGTCTATTCCAAGCGAGTGAAAGTTTGCCCTGTCGGCCTCTATGTGCTGCCAGATCGCTGGGGACCAGCGGCCTAGCTCCTCCGGGCGCGGCCCTTCGGCCATCAGCAGGCCGACGGCTTCTTCCGCGCTTTGCGCCTGCCGTGCGCCCTCGGAGCGCAGCAAGGCGGACAGCTCGGCCACTTCTTCTTCGGCGTCAGTCGGCAGCATCCAGTCCCGGCGCGGCGGCAAGGCTGTTTCAGAAAGCGCCGAGATCGCATCCAGCACGGTGTCCAAGCCCTGCTTCTTTGAGACCAATACGGTACACACCGGCACACCCAGCGTCTTCTGAAGCGCGTCAATGTCTACAATTTGGCCGGTGCGGGCCGCGACGTCGGTCATGGTCAGCACGATCACCGTCGGCAGGCCGAGATCTAAAATCTGAGCAGTGAGATAAAGATTGCGCTCCAAATTGGCGGCGTCCACGACATGGACAATGCCGTCCGGCTGGGCGACATCGGGGCGATGTCCGAGCAGAACGTCACGCGAAATGGCTTCGTCGGGGGAGCGGGGGGTGAGGGAATACAGGCCCGGCAGGTCAATCAGCGACGCCAAAGAGCCGTCCGGCAGGCGCAGGCGGCCTTCTTTTTTTTCAACGGTGACGCCGGGGTAGTTGCCGACTTTTTGGCGCAGGCCGGTCAGGGCATTAAAAACAGTGGTTTTGCCGCAGTTCGGGTTGCCGACGAGGGCATACAGCGGAACGCGGCTTGCATTAAGGCTTGGTGAAAACGGCGCGGGGGCCGGAGCGGCGGTCATGACTCAGTACCTATCTTTAAATCCGTATCTGCATCTAAATCAAACTCAGGCGGGCAGCGGCGCATGAAAATTGCCTCTGCTTCACGGCGGCGCAGGGACAACTGGTAGCCGCGAATCTGCACGGTCAGCGGGTCACCCATAGGAGCGACACGCAGCACCATGATCTCCGTTCCCTGCGTGAAACCCAGCTCCAAAAGGTGCGCCCGCACGTCGCAGCCCGGACACAGCCCCAGCACATGGCCGAACTCGCCGGGGGCCATTTTACTGAGCGGCATTTCGCGGTGGCCGGTCTCATCGGGCGCATATCCCGCGATCTCCGCCGCACGCGCGGCGCAGCGATTCTCGTCTCGGCATTCGCGCCACCGGCAGAAAGCCGACTGCACACAGTTGATAGGCG
>CAXTRL010000330.1:950-4134 GCA_964246575.1 uncultured Armatimonadales bacterium | reverse complement strand
TGCCGGGCCGACGGCTGATGCTCGGCTCGGACCACTAAGTCTCGGTCCAGCTTGACGTAATCGGGCCGCAGGGCCGTGAGATATTCCAGGCTGGAAAAGCCGGCCCCCATGTCGTCTACCGCCGTGCCTGCGCCGCGCTCACGGTAATAGTCTAAAATCTTGTGCAGCCGGTTCATGTCCGGGATATGCTCGGTTTCCACCACCTCAAACACGAGATCCGAAATCTTCATGCCGCATTCATCCACGGCTTCCATTGTGGTTCGCAGGCAGACTTCGGGGTCATAAATCGTGTTCGGCATGAAGTTGATGAACAGCTTCATTTGCGGCATTTGGAATGACGCCGCGTTGCGGATGGCGGTTTGACGCGCCCGCTGGTCAAACACATGCTCAATGTTGAGCTTCACGG
The DNA here is from genome assembly GCA_964246575.1 of uncultured Armatimonadales bacterium. Lineage (GTDB taxonomy): Bacteria > Armatimonadota > Armatimonadia > Armatimonadales > Capsulimonadaceae > JANXMY01. The sequence continues at coordinate 3,728 of CAXTRL010000330.1, read as the reverse complement.
CGGCATTGATCAGCGGCCCTGCGCCGATCACTTCGTCGGTTTTGGGGTTCTTTGCCCGGATCAAAGCCTCGTAGGCAAAAATAACCCCGGAGTCCGCCTGTACGATGGGATGAAATAAGCTGAACAGCCAGTTGTCATCCAAAGCGTCCCGCACCCAGTCATGCTGCGCCCGTTCTTTAAGGACCGAAAGCGGCTCGGCCCGGACAAACGCGGCCAGTGCGGAGCCGGCGTCGTCTAGATCGCCGGAAAAGAACGTGCCTTTGACGTCCGCTGCCGTGGCGTCGGGCAGGGCGTTTAGGAACGCCGCCGTGACACCGCTGATGCGCTCGCGCAGAGCCGGCAGGGCCAGAACATTGTCCCAGGCCCGGTAAGGAGTATTGGCTTCTTCCAGAGCGTTAATCAGCGCCTGCCGCGCGTTGCCGTTGGGCGGCCCCAGCAGCAGGTAAGTGGGGCAGTCCGCTTCCGGGTTTCGGGCAAACCGGCAGCGGGCGCAGCCTTCGGCATTCTCTTTTCCAGCCTGCGGGACGCAGGCGGCGCGTTTTCCAGTCACAAACGTCATCTCAAAATTGGCTTTCTGTTGGTTTAAACTACTAATTTAAAGCGTTGGATTACGCCGTTTATTATGGCGAACCTTCCCTGTATCATTAGAATTAATGTGTATGCCAAGAACAAAGCAGGAGAACGCGCGGCTTAAAGTGAACAAATTGGCGGAACCAGCTTGTCCTTGAACTGCTGCTGGGTGTGCGCTGAGGAACCTACCCCGCTCGTTCCTCGCGACCCTCCCGAAGCGGGAAGGTAAGGAGACAGAAAGATATGCGCTTTCTGGGTTTTGCTGCGCTTTCTGGGTTTTGCTGCGCTTTCTGGGTTTTGCTGCGCTTCATGCGTCTTGGCTCTTCACCTTCCCGTTTCGGGAGGGTCGCGAGGAACGAGCGGGGTAGGTTCTATTCTGGTGAAAAACAATGACTGAACGAAATCAACCCATCAAAAAACGCTTTGTCAAGAGCCGGGGCGCAAAGCCCCGGCAGATGATCGCCTACAATGTCGCACCGTGGATGGACATGCCGGTCGTGCCGGCCCCGGCCTACCGGGAGTGGATGAACGCAACCCACCTGCACTTTGCCAACCGCTGCCTGCCGATGCTGATTGCGGCCCAGGCGGGCTGGTTTATCTTAAACTCACACAAGTTTGAAGCCGTCTGGAACGGCGGCAATTTGCCGGGGGACATGGAGATTACGCCCCTGGAAGGCGACGGCGCAGTGCCGATGTCCAGCCACTTCGGCTACGGCATTCTCACCTGGACCCTGCCCTATTTGTTTCGGACGCCGCCGGATTGGAACCTGCTGGCTCGCGGCCCGGCGAACCTGCCGAAAGACGGCATTCAAGCGCTAGAAGGAATTGTGGAAACAGACTGGTCGGTGGCGACTTTTACGATGAACTGGAAGATGACCCGCCCGGACTGCCCGGTCACATTTGACATCGGCGAGCCGATCTGCATGGTGGTCCCCCAGCGGCGAGGCGAACTCGAGACGTTCCACCCCGCCAGCCTGCCCATTGCCGCCGACCCGGACTCCCAGCGCCGCTACGAGCGCTGGCTGGTGGACCGAAACGAGTTCAACGAAGCCCTGCCGAACCCGCACTCCGACGCCGCCAAGCGCGGCTGGCAAAAGCATTATTTCCAGGGCCGCGCCCCGGAAATTGCCCGCACCGCCAAGCACCAAACCAAGCTCACGCTGAGGCCGTTTCCTAAGCTGGAGTAAGAAACCGGCACTGGAAGTGCCGGTCTACTCTGGAATGAAAGTGTCTCCGACACTGAAGAATGGTAATAGTAGCCATCTTCAGTCACGCAGTGACTTTCACTTGAGAGTAGACCGGCACTTCCAGTGCCGGGTCTTCTTAATTCACGCTAAACGTCGCGGCGACCGGAACGGTATGTCCGGCATCAACATACATCGTGTCGGTATCCGCCGCGTTAGCACCGCTGTAACCTGCTGCACTGCCGCTTGACTGGTCAAATCCAGGTTTACCATTATGCCCCGAAGAAACTTGGTTCGGGCGGAGGTATTTGACATGGCCGTCCGCCAGCAGGAAGTTGGAGCCGCCAGTGTGGATGCCCACACCGCCGCCGGTGTACGGAAGAGGCGTATCGGCATTGTATGTGGTTGGATCCAGAGTGCCGTTGGAACCGCCGGGCATGATGCCGGTCGCAAGCTGCATGTCGTATCCACCGGCGTAACCGTGGCCGCACAAGGCTGAGTCACACAATACACCACCGGGTATGGAGTTTGTCTGATCGGGAATGCCGTCCGTCGTGCCGGAAAAGTCATCGTAGAGGCCGGCAGAGAGACCTTCGTCATTTTGGTCAAGCCGAGCAACCGGGCCAAAAGCTTCGCACAGCAGGACGGTGGAAGCCGGTGCATTAAACTGAGAAAGTGCCGCGCCTTTTGCGTTTGCGTTGAACGCATACGAAATCGGATAAGCCGTTACGCCCCCTGAAGACGCTGTATTTGTGCTGTCATCCGGGCATTTATAGACGCCGGTGCTTTTGACGTAAGTGTAAAGCTGACCGCCCCATCCCTGGCCGAGATTTTTCCCGCCTGCTGCGCTGTTATTGATCCCGTAAGGATTCATCTCGTCGTAATCCTGGGTGTATTGGACAAATGCCAGGCCAAGCTGCTTTTCGTTGGACAAACAAGAAGTGCGGCGGGCGTTCTCGCGCACCTTCTGGAAGACCGGGAAGAGGATCGCGGCGAGAATCGCGATAATGGCGATGACGACGAG
>CAXTRL010000330.1:0-940 GCA_964246575.1 uncultured Armatimonadales bacterium | reverse complement strand
CAAGGTAAAACCGCGAGATAGTTTAGGTTTTTGGATGGTGCTTGTTTTCATGGTGACCTTCTTGGGAGCGAGATTTCTGCCGTTAGTATTCCCAGAAGATGTGAAAAAAGCGTGAAGCGACAGAACTGTTTAGAACTCGCAAGCCCGGTGCCGCAAAACTTTGCCATTAAAGGCAGAAAAAGCAGCGTGTCTTCGGACTTCACGTACTGGACGCCGCAATCGTAGAAAATCCGGCCCAGCTTCTTGCGGGCGTCGCAGCGCCGGACAATCGCTGGAATCCGGTACGTCCGGCGATCCATCTCAATTTCGGCAAGAAGGACCGTGTCCAGCGCGAGTTCCTTAATGGAAGAAAAGCAAAAGCCGTTCATGCTGGCGTTCGTAAGCGTCGCGGGCAGCTTAGCCGCCGCGTTGCGAACCGGCGGATGGTCGCCTTGGGCAGCGACGCTGATTGTCAGGGTCAGCGGGAACCGCCGGAATGCACGCTGCGAATCGGGGTTTTCCTGAAGGAGAATCAAAAGCGAGCCGGGCGCGGGTTCTTGCAGAGGTGCATCCATAGCGCGGATTATCGGGGCTTCCTTCCTTCTTCTTTATGCGGCTTCGTTGATTGGGTCACTCAAATCGGGTATACTGAAGAAGTGAAAGAAGCGCAAACCAAGCAAAGCCTACTGGGGCTGACAACCGTCGAAATCCGGGCGCGGCTGGCTGAGATGGGTCTGCCGGCGTACCGGGGGTCGCAGGTCGCGGAGTGGCTGTACCGGCGCATTCTGCCGGAAGCGGGCGGCGGGTTCCAGGCCGATTTTGAGGCCATGAGCAACCTGCCGACGGGGGTACGCGCGGCGCTGGTGGAAAACTTCCAAGGGTCGCCGCTCGGGCTGGTCCAGTCGCAAAAAGACAGCCGCGACGGGACTGTCAAAGCCTTGGCAAAAACTGTGGACGGCGG
>CAXTRL010000329.1:0-4138 GCA_964246575.1 uncultured Armatimonadales bacterium | reverse complement strand
GGACGCCAGCTTTGCCGTCGTGCGCCCGCCGGGACACCATGCACCGCCGGACCGGGCAATGGGCTTCTGCATTCTAAACAATGCCGCCATTGCCGCTGCCCATGCCATCGCTGAGTATGACCTATCGCGTGTTCTGTTGGTGGACTTTGATGTGCATCACGGCAACGGGACGCAGGACTGCTTTTACGACACGCCGGAAGTGCTGTATTTTTCCACGCACCAGTCGCCCGCGTACCCGTTCACCGGCGCAGCCGAAGTAGCTGGCACGGGTGCAGGCGCCGGTTATACCGTCAATGTTCCTTTGCCGCCTGACGTTGGCGAAGCAGGCTTTTTGCAGGCATTTGATACGGTACTGCGGCCTTTGGCACGGCGGTATCAGCCGGAAATGGTCATTGTGTCGGCCGGATACGACGCCCACTGGCGCAATTCCCGCTACGTGCAGGGCATCCGGGAGCGGCTGACCGTGCGCGGGTTGGCTGCGCTGTCGCAGAGCTTGCAGGAAATCAGCGACGCTTACTGCCCAAGCCGCCTCGTCGGCATCTTGGAAGGCGGCTACGACCTAGAAGCGCTGGCTTACGGCGTTTTAGGAACCCTGCGCGTCTGGCTCGGCGATCTGGAAGTTGACGATCCGCTGGGTCCGCCCCCGACAAGCGCTCAGGAGCCGGACATCACAGCACTATTAGAGCGTGTTCGCCGGGTGCATAGCCTTTGAACTTGCCATCAGCGCTGAATGCGGCGCATTGAGGGCAGGGCGGCCGAACAAAACCAGAGCATGAGGGACGGGGCGGCTGGGGATGCCAGGGGACGTGTGGCCGGTCACGAGGATTTTCCTGCCGTAGACCAAAGACGTGCTGAATCCGGAGTCCAGCAGCACCGCTTCCCGAACGCCGATGGACTGCAAAGCCGCAGCAAGATGGAAAGACGGCGTCACATAAGTGGTCGCGCCGAGGGCGGGGCGGCCATCCGGCAGCAGGCAAAAAAACGCCCGGCGGCGCGGGTCCTCGGCGTCGTGAACCTGGAACGTGTCAATTTTGACCCGATCTGCGGCCTGGCCGTTATGGACCAGCCAGACGCCGCCGAGAAAAGCATCGGTCAAGCCGGGCAGCCAGGACTCTAAAGCGCCCTGCGTTTGCATTGTGGCCGGGTTGTAGGGAATGAGCCGGGTCTGCGTTTTGGACAGCAGCACCAAAGGCCGGCCCACCAGCAGCCGGGTTCGGTCTTCCGGGTTGAACACGGCCTTTGTCTCGTTGCCGCACAAAGACGGGCCAATCAGCGTGTTGTCGGTCCCCTGCACGGAGGCATCCACGAAATAAGTTCCGTTAAGGCCGGCCTGCGCCCCTGCGTCCTGCACCATTTCCCCCACCCCGCGCCGAAATGCCGCCCGGCGCGTCTGCGGCACGCCGCCTTCAATGAGAATAAAAGGAACCCCGCGCCTGCGAGCCTGTATGACAAGAAGCGGAGCCTGGGGATTGACAAGATCAGTGCCGATCTGAGCATCGCGTAAAGCCGGGGCTGAGAACGGAACAAAAGCAGCCAAAGGAGAAGCAGGAAGATGAGGCGGCGGAATAAAATGAGCGGCGGCAGCGCCGATGACACTGAGCGTAAACGCGGCGCTCAGGGCGCGTAAAGCGGCCCACTGGCGTTCTCGGAGCGACTTCATTTGTGATTGCATAAAGTTAGGGGAGCGTTGACTGCGTCGCCGACACAAACAGTACACACAAAGGTTACGATAAAAGTATCACAAGATGGCAAAAAGTCTGCCAAGGGGAACTTACAAGGGAGAGGGATATGGGCCGGCTGGGTCTCGAACCCAGGACCCTCTCATTAAAAGTAAGATGCTCTACCGCTGAGCTACCGACCCGCACCCGTATAGTACCCAAAGCAAGCCCAAAAGTCAACCGGAACGCTTCCGCAAACGGAAAGCCGAGGATATTTTTCAAGGCTTACCCCCCACCCCCAGCCCCTCCCCCGTCGGAACGAGAGAGGGGAGCCAGAGTTAGGAAAAAGATTAGGAGTCAGTCTGCTTCTTGCCACGCTTTGACTTCTTTTCTTGCTCCCCTCTCTCGTTCCGACGGGGGAGGGGCTGGGGGTGGGGGCAACCTTCCCAGCTACGGCTCCAAAACTACTTTGCCGGTTGTTTGACGCGCCGAAATTGCCGTGTGCGCTTTGGCCGCGTCCGTCAGCGGGAAACGGGTCACGTCAACTTGCAGCTTGCCCTCGGACACCCAGCCGAGCATCTCCTGAACCCCCCGCCCCCATTCAGCGGCGTTGGCATAGGCGTTGTAGCCGCGCAGGGTCAGGTTCTTGCGCTGCATTGTTCGGAGGCGCTCGGTCGTCAGCACACTGCTGCTGCCGGCCTGCGCTCCGTAAACCAGCCAGTGCGCCTTGACGGCAAGCGCGTCAAACGCTTCACTTCCCAGCTCACCCTGCGAGTCAAGAAAGACATGAACGCCTGCTCCCTCGGTTGCCGCCAGCACGTCTTTTGACCAGCCCGGCTGCGTGTAATCAAATACGGCGTCCGCGCCGAGCGACTTCACGAAATCGTGCTTGGACGGCGACGCCAGGCCGATCACTTTACCTGCACCTTTAAGCTTAGCGATTTGAACGGCCAGCGAGCCGACCCCGCCCGCCGCACTTGGGATCAGCACGGTTTGGCCCGGCTGCAATTGCCCTGTCTCCAGCAGAAAATAGGCCGTCAAGCCCTGCACAAGAAGCGCGGTGGCCGGCGCAAAATCCAACTCGTCCGGCAGCACATAAATATTCGCCGTGTTTAGGGCCGCATGGGAAGCGTAGCCGCCACTTGGAACAAACGCCATCACGCGTTCGCCGCGCTGAAAGCCCTGCACGCCGGCGCCACGCTGCGAAACCACGCCGGCGACTTCCAGGCCAGGGCGGGCCGGAGCAGACGCACCCGGCGGATAAAGACCCTCGCGGACGAGAATGTCGGCGAAATTGACGCCAGACGCCTTGACTTCGATTACGACTTGCCCCGCTTGCGGCATTGGCGTGTTTTCTTCAATCACTTCCAGCGTTTCGGGTCCGCCGAACTGCTTGACTTCGATGGCTTGCATAAGTTTGTTTCCTAAGCTTGTTTCCTAAGGGCATTTCCTTGCCGGCACTATTGCCGCTTACTTCTGTCAATCTTTGCGCGGACTGATAAGTTCCCCGCAAACAAAGTTCCAGTGACTTGGATTGGAACCGATACGGGTAAAAGTGGGTTGAAGCAGCAAAATACATACAGTATTGGAGACACATTACATGGCGGATAAACCAAATTTCGGACTGACGGGCCTTGCGGTGATGGGGCAAAATTTGGCGCGGAATGTCGCGCACAAAGGCTTCCCTATTGCGGTGCATAATCGAACCACAGAAAAAACAGACAAGTTCATGGAAGAACACGGCGGCGAAGGGGCATTGACGGGTTCCAAAAGCGTCGAAGACTTTGTCCATGCTTTGCAGACGCCCCGCGCGATTATGATCATGGTCAAAGCCGGCAAGCCGGTGGACGATGTGATTGCCGAACTTAAGCCGCTTCTGTCCAAAGGCGATCTGCTGATTGACGGCGGCAATTCTCTGTTCACGGACACCGAGCGGCGGGTCAAAGAGCTAAACGATGAAGGCTTTTTGTTTCTCGGCACCGGCGTTTCCGGCGGCGAGGAAGGGGCGCTGAACGGCCCCAGCATCATGCCCGGCGGCAGCGAAGAGGCGTACAAGATTGTCGAGCCGATTTTCACCAAAATCGCCGCTCAGGTGGACGGCACGCCCTGCTGCACGTTTATCGGCGACGGCGGCGCGGGCCACTATGTCAAAATGGTCCACAACGGCATTGAATACGCCGACATGCAGCTCATCGCGGAGTCGTATGATCTTTTGAAGAACGGTGCGGGCCTCACAAACGACGAGCTGCATGACGTGTTTCTGCAATGGAATGAAGGCGACCTGGACTCATTTCTGATTGAAATCACTGCCCAGATTTTTGAGAAAAAAGACGACCAGGGCGGCGACGCCTATTTAGTAGACATGGTTCTGGACAAAGCCGCCCAAAAAGGCACCGGCAAATGGACCGCCCAGAACGCGCTCGACATGGGCATCCCCGTGACCGCCATCACCGAAGCCGTCTACGCCCGTGCGCTGTCCG
>CAXTRL010000328.1:0-4177 GCA_964246575.1 uncultured Armatimonadales bacterium | reverse complement strand
CGCCCGCTCCGTCCCGCACCCGAAGCTCCGTGCCGCCGCCCGGAAGCTGCACCTGGGCCGTCCGCACTTGCATCGCGTTGTCGGCGGCAAACCCAGACACGTCGCCGGGGTTTTCGGTGTCCAGCGCAAGCGTCCCCGTCGCAAAGTCCAGCCGGTACACGTCAAAAACGCTCGGATTACGATTGTTGACCGATACCAGCATTTCACTTGGATGGTTCGGGTTCAGCGCCAGCGGCGAGGCGCGAGCGCCGGGAAACGGCGTGAGGTCCTGCGTCTTACCCGAAGCAGTCTCGGTTTGGTACAAGTGGAAGTTTTCATCGCCGCCGGTGTCCTGCAAATACAGCAGGTGAGCGCTGTCCCCCTGCCAAAAGAACTGCCGGATGCCGCGCAAAGCGTCGCTCGTGACGACCTTGTCGTCGGTCTGCCCCAGCGTCCGCACCCAGACGTTCAAGACGCCGTCCTTCGGCGCCAGATACGCCAAAAATCTGCCGTCAGGCGAAATCTGCGGCCCGGTCTTTTCCGGGTTGCCGAACAGAACTTTGCGCGGAATCAGCGGCGGCAACTGCGTCCGGCGTGTTTCATCTAAGGCCATCGGGCGTTCTCCTCTTGTTTTCCCATTCGGGAGTGGGCGTGTGAAATCCTGCTATGAAATTCTGCACGCCAGGTATAATACCCAAAACTTTCCCCAGGAGGCTTTTCTTGACACACTTGCCGATAGCCCGACTGTCAATGCCGCAAACACCACTGGCTGCCGGCCTCCTGCCGCTCGGCTGGCGCTGGATTGGGCCGCGTCCATGAGCCGCCTCCTTCTTGGCACACGCGGCTCCAAGCTCGCTTTGGCCCAATCCCATTGGGTCGCCGACGCCCTGCGCCGGGCGCATCCCTGGCTGGACATAGACATCCAAATCATCCAAACGCGCGGCGACGCGACTCAGGCCGCAAACGTCCCGCTGGCGTCATTCGGCGAAAAAGGCATCTTCGCCAAAGAGTTGGAAGCCGCGCTGCTCAACCATGAGATTGATCTGGCCGTTCACTCCATGAAAGACTTGGAGCATACGCTCCCCGACGGCCTCGTCATCGCCGCCGTTCCCGAACGCGAAGACCCCCGCGACGCCCTCATCGGCTCAACTTTGGACGCCCTGCCACCCGGCGCACGGGTCGGCACCGGCTCCGTCCGCCGCCGCGCCCTGCTGCTCTCCCGCCGCCCCGACCTGGAACTTTTGGAGATACGCGGCAACATTGATACCCGTTTACGCAAGTGGCACGAAGGCCAGTACGATGCCATTTGCCTCGCCGTCGCTGGTTTGAACCGCCTCGGTCTTCAAGACGCTATCAGCGAGATTTTAGACCCCGACTGGTTCACCCCCGACCCCGGCCAGGGAGCACTGGCGCTTGAGATACGCAACGGCGACCAGCGCCTGCGTGACCTGACCATTGGCTTGAACCACGGGCCGACCTGGTACGCAGTTCTGGCGGAACGCTCGTTCCTGCGCCATGTCGGCGGAAGCTGCAAGACTCCCGTGGGTGCGTTCGCAGTGCTGGAACAGACAGAGCCGCCGCGCTGGCTGACACTGACCGGCATGGTCGCCGCGCCGGATGGCACAACAATCCTGCGGCAGTCAGCACAGAAGTTTTACGGCAGCAGCGAGTGGCTGGGCCATGAAGTCGCCGACACCCTGCGGGCGCAGGGGGCGGACCGGCTGCTGGCAGCAGATTGACAGAAGCGGATGATCCGCAGGGGAAAATACATGGAAGAACTCATCACCGACGGCTACGGCGAATTGCTCGGCGAAATCAAAACACGTATCCGCACGGCACAGTACGAGGCATTGCGGGCGGTCAACAAAGAACTGATTGATCTTTACTGGAACATCGGCAAGCTAATTGTCGAGAAGCAGCAGGGGGAAACCTGGGGCTACTCTGTGGTGGAGCAACTAGCCGCAGACATACGGGCCGAGTTCATCGGCATCCGGGGATTTTCCGCGCGGAACGTCTGGTATATGCGCGATTTCTATTCTGCTTACAGCAATAGTCAAAAACTGCAACCATTGGTTGCAGAAATCAGTTGGAGCCACAATCTCGCCATTTTTGAGAAGTGCAAAGACGAATTGGAGCGCGAATTCTATATCCGCATGACCAAAGCGCGCGGATGGACCAAGAACGTCCTCATTCACCAGATCGAAAGCAAAGCCTACCAAAAGACGCTGACCAGCCAGACCAACTTTGATGAAACTTTGCCGGCGGCGATGCAGTCGCAGCTTGCATTGGCGATCAAAGACGAATATCTGTTTGACTTCTTGGAACTCGGCGATGAATACAGCGAGCGGCAGTTGGAAACTGCGCTGATCGCACGAATCGAGCCGTTCTTGCAGCAGATGGGCGGCGTGTTCGCGTTCCTCGGCAGCCAGTACCGCCTGCAAGTCAGTGACCAGGAGTATTTCATCGACATTTTGCTGTACCATCGGCGTCTCAAATGCCTGGTTGCGATTGAGCTGAAAATCGGCGCGTTCCTGCCGGAGTATGTCGGCAAAATGCAATTTTATCTCGCCGTGCTGGACGACACCGTGCGAATGCCGGATGAGAACCCATCCATCGGCATTCTCCTGTGCAAGTCCAAAGACCGCACGATTGTGGAGTATGCCTTGCGCGAGTCCAAAAAACCGATCGGCGTTTCAACGTACCAAATGGTATCAAGCCTGCCCACCGAATACGCCGGGCAACTGCCGACGCCGGAGCAGATTTCGCTGCTGCTCGGCGACACGGACTGACGGCAACTTTTCGGGCTTTTATGTGTCTTATTTTGTAGGCTAATCATGGAAATAGTGAACACAGAAGATAACGCTGAACGCCTCAAGCGACGGGACCGCATCTATGGGTTTATCCGTGTTTTTATGGTGAGCATCTTTTTAGTGGCAGCAGTGTGGCTGAACGTGCAGAAGTATCAGCAATGCCTCCCGGTTGCGGCACAATATGAGCAGGACTGTTTAAGACCAGCCTCAGCTTCGTCCGACTGCCGGGTGCTGATTTTGCAGGTTATTCACACGGACCCAGAGGAAGACAGCAATTGGACGACTTTCCAGGATCGAACCGGCCAGAAGTTTGAGGCGGATGTCGATGCAAACCGCTATCCAAGCGTCGGCGATACGGTCTCAGGCATCGTCTGGAACGGAGAACTAGAAGAAGTCACTGACAGCGGCGAGACGACGAAGACAGGAACCAACCTAACGCAGCAGGCAAAATCTGCGTGTGTATTTTTGGTCGGCGTGTGCACGGCATCGATAGGCTGGCTTTTCTTCTTACCGAAGGTGTTCCGCGCAACGTAAAATTAGGGAACAAGCGCAGCGGATCGCGGGTTTTAGTGTCAAGGTAGGTGAGTTTGGCTTTAGAAACGGAAGCGCAGGCAATGCAGATGTATGATTTTTTGGTGCTGGGGAGCGGCAGCGCGGGGCTGTCGTTTGCGCTGGAAGTTTCCCGGCAGGGGCGCGTGGCGCTGGTCACGAAGAAGGACCGGACGGATTCCAATACCAACTGGGCGCAGGGCGGGATCGCAGGCGTTATGGGCGCGGACGATAACCCCGAATTGCACGTTCAGGACACGCTGATCGCCGGCGCGGGGCTGTGCCATGAAGATGCGGTGCGCGTTTTAGTCCACGAAGGGCCGGACCGGATACGCGAGCTGATGGAGTTTGGGGCAAACTTCAACCGCGAGAAAAACGGGGAACTGTCGCTGGGGCGCGAAGGCGGGCATTCGCGCCGAAGAATTATCCATACGGCGGATTTGACGGGCAAGGAAGTGGAGCGGACGCTGGTGGAAGCGGCCCGGACGCACCCGAACATCACGGTTTTGGAGCATCATTATGTCATTGATTTGATTTTGCAGAACGGCCACTGCTGCGGGGCGTATGTGCTGGATGAGGCGGACGGCACGGTGCAGGCGTATGTCGCGCCGGCCACGCTGCTGGCAACGGGCGGCGCGGGGCAGGTGTACCAGTTTACGACTAATCCACCGATTGCGACCGGCGACGGCGTGGCGATGGCCTGGCGGGCGGGAGCCGAGATCGCCGATATGGAGTTTATCCAGTTCCACCCGACGTCTTTGTTTCACCCGGACGCGAAAAGCTTCCTGATTTCCGAGGCCGTCCGGGGCGAAGGCGGCATCCTGCGGCGCAAGGACGGG
>CAXTRL010000327.1:0-4211 GCA_964246575.1 uncultured Armatimonadales bacterium | reverse complement strand
ATCCACGACATTGCTTTGCAGCATCTGCCGGTGCGCTTCTTTTTAGACCGGGGCGGCCTGGTCGGCGACGATGGCGGGACGCATCACGGCGTTTTTGACCTGGCGTACCTGCGCTGCATCCCCAACCTGGTGCTGATGGCTCCGAAAGACACCGACGAGATGCGGGCGATGACCCGCTTTGCGCTGGGTTATGACGCCGGCCCAATCGCCGTTCGCTACCCGCGCGGCGGGCAGGACGCGCTCGGCGAGCAGACGCGCCCAGTGGAGCTAGGCCGGGCGGAAGTTCTGCGCCGAGGCGGCGACACGGCCTTGATCGGCCTCGGCGCAGGCGTCAAGATTGCCCTGGACGCCGCCGCCATTCTCGCCGAGCAGGGCGTGGAAGCGACCGTGATCAACGCCCGCTTCTGCAAGCCTTTGGACGCCGAAACCATTCTCGGCGTTGCCCGCCGCTGCGGCTCGGTCGTCACCGTGGAAGACGGCGTCGCCCAGGGCGGCTTTGGGTCGGCAGTTTTGGAGCTTTTGTCGGAACACGGCGCTGTCGTTCCCAGCGCCGTGATCGGCCTGCCGGACCACTTTATTGAGCATGGCCCGGTTCCCGTCCTGCGCGAACTAGCGGGCTTGACGGCGGAAAACATGGCCCGCAAAGCGCTGTCGCTTCTGCCTGCCCGCTCCGTGCCTACAGCAAAGAGTAAGAACTCTTTGCCGGAGAAAGAAACGGCGGGAGTGCGCTGATTATGCCGCGCAAGACCCGCCGGGCTGTCCTCCCTGCCCCTAGTCGTGGCGGAGCAAGAACAAGCATTCTCGGCTACATCGTGACGGGCCTGGTCTGCGCGGCGCTGGGCGCGGGCGGAACTTACTTGGCCCTGCGTCCGGCGCTGGCGCAGGCGTCCCAAAGCCGGACCCAGGTCGCGGAAGCGGACCGGCTTCAAGGCAATCAAGAAGAAGACCAGCAGCAGTGGGCGCAGGCGATTGACTCATATCAAAAAGCCATTGCCGAGGGAACAGACAACCCGGACATCCGCACCGATTTGGGCGTCGCTTACTTTAACTCCAAACAGCCGCAGAAGGCACTGGAGCAGTATGTCGCGGCCCAGCGCCAGAACCCAAACCACGAAAACAGCCTGTTCAATGAAGCCAGCGCTTATGCCGTTCTCGGCAACCCCAAGCAGGCCGTTTCCATCTGGCACACCTACCTTCAAAGGTTCCCGTCGGGCCAGCATGTCGCCGATGCGAAAAACTTCATTGCCCAAGTCCAGGCGCATTCCCTCGCTCCCGCCGTACCGGGCAAAGCGCAGTAGGCAGCAGGAACGAGGGAGTGAACTCCCTCGCTGGAAGGTGTTTGGAAACACCACCTGCCTTCCAGGTCTGCCAGTGCAGTCCAGGGGACAGCAGAGCAAGATAAGGTTATCTTCTGTCCCCTGGACAGGCGGCACTTCTGAGTGCCTTCCAGCGAGGGAGTTCACTCCCTCGTTTTCTCGTTTTCATTCTCGTCCCTTCCCCTTCCCCTCACATTATGTTATAATAAGCAGACAGCAACAATACTAACGCAAGGAGATAAACTCATGGCTGACGATTACCAAGACGACGCCCAATATCAAGATGACGAACAAAGCGGTACACAGGGAGACCCGGCGCAGGTGATGGCCCAGGCCGCACCGGAAGATGTGGACGCGCACCGGGGACTGCTGGGCGAAGTGATGGGGCAGCTTGGCGGGCAAGGAATCAATGTTCAGAGTCTTTTAGGGCAAGCCGGCGTCGGCACCACCGATCCGAGCCAGATGTCCCACGGCGACCTTGCCGCGACGACAATGGCGCTGGCACGCGAGCATCCCGAAGTGATGACGGAAGTCGCCAACCGCTTTCCGGCAGCCGGCGGCCTGCTGAATGACGTTCTCGGTGCAGGCGGCCAGGGCGGCGCAGGCGGCGGCGGAATGCTCGGCGGCCTGCTGGGCCGGTTCGGACTTTAAGAAGCAGCTTTTAGGATCGCTTATGCAGACTTTGATCGTGACCGGCGGCGCGGGCTTTATCGGCTCCAATTTTGTCCGTTACCTGCTTGGCAAGTACCCGGAGTACCGGGTCATTGTGCTGGATGCGCTGACTTATGCGGGGAATTTGGACAATCTTGCCGATGTTTGGAAGAACCCGAATTTTACGTTCATCCACGGCAATATCGGCGACGCGCCCCTAGTCAACAATTTGGCCCAGAACGCCGACGTCATCGTCAACTTCGCCGCTGAAAGCCACAATGACCGGGCCATCCTAGACCCGGAAAGTGCGGTGCAGGCAAACTTCAACGGCGTCTTCACCTTGCTGGAAGCGGCGCGGAAGTTTAAGCACGAGCGGTTCCATCAGGTGTCTACCGATGAAGTTTACGGCACGACTGACGGCACCTTCCGGGAAGGCGATGCTTTGGAGCCGAACCAGCCGTATTCGGCGGCAAAAGCCGGCGGCGAGCTGATGGTCCGGGCGTACCACCAGACGTTCGGCCTGCCGACCATCGTAACGCGCGGGTCCAACACGTTCGGGCCGTACCATTACCCGGAAAAGATCATTCCCCTGTTCATCACCAATTTGATTGACGACAAGCCGGTGCCGGTGTATGGCGACGGCCAGCAGGTACGCGACTGGATGTATGTGCTGGACCACTGCCGGGGCATCGACATTGCCCTGCATCACGGGCAGCCGGGCGAAGTGTACAACGTCGGCGGCGACAACGACCGGCCAAATCTCGAAATTGTTCATCTTCTTCTGAAACTTTTGGGTAAGCCTGACACGCTCATTCACTACGTCAAGGACCGGCCGGGTCACGACCGCCGCTACTCCCTGGATGTCGCCAAAATGGCGGGCCTCGGCTACCGGCCTGAAAAAGAAAGATTTGAGGAGCGCCTTGCCGAAACCGTAGAATGGTACAAGGCCAACGCCCACTGGTGGCGGGCGATCAAAGAAAAACAGCATGAGTATCAGCAGTTTATGCAGAAGTGGTACGCTGAACGGCAATGACGCCGTTCAGGGCGGGCCTGATGTAGCGGGTATTCCTCCCCGACTGCTTTATGTTGCAACAACGAAAAGTCACGGCGGAGTTGAAACGCATTCCATTGAAATGGCGGAAGCGCTGCATGAGCGCGGTGTTTCCGTTCGCTTTGCGTGCCGCCCCGGCGGCTTTGTCGAAGAGCAGTGCCGCACGCTCGGCCTGCCGACTGACGACTTTCGTGTCCGCAACAGCGGCGACTTGGGCGCGGCGCAGCGTTTGGCCCGAATCATCCGTACCCAGCGCATTGACATTGTCCATGTCCATTCGCGGCGCGATTATGTCGCCGGAGTGCTGGGGGTCACGCTGGCCCGCCGGATTTTGCGCCGCTCGGTGCGGCTGGTCCTGCACGCGCACATGGTCCGGCCTTTAGGGGAGCATCCGCGCCTGAGCGGCCGCTTTTTCGAGTGGGGCACAGATGCGGTTGCCGCCGTGTCCGGCGCGGTCTGCGATTATCTTCGGGACGCGCATCAGTTCAATCCCGCACTTGTGCATTTAATCCCCAATGGCGTCAACATGGATCGGTTTGCTTTGCCCGGCTCCGCCGAAGCAGCGCGGCAGCGGGCAGATGCTCGGCGAAGCCTTGCGCTGCCTCAAGACGCCCTTGTGCTGGGCATGATTGGACGGCTTGATGCGAAAGGGCAGCGAAAGTTATTTGATGTTCTTCCAGCCCTGCTGCCGCTTTGCCCAAATCTGCGGGTCGTGCTGGTCGGCAGCGAAGGAAAACCCGGCGAGCAGGCGCATTTGAGCGCGCAGGCGCAGGCTGGGGGCTTTGAGGACCGCCTCCTTTTCACAGGCCCGCGTTCTGATGTCCCTGCCCTGCTGCCGGCGTTCGACCTGCTGGTGCATCTGCCGATTGATGAAGCGTTCGGCCTGGCGCTGGCAGAAGGAATGGCGGCGGGACTGCCGGCTGTGGCAACCGCGATCGGCGGCTGCCGCGAAGTTGTCCGGGGCGGGGTCACAGGCCGGCTTGTGACGCCGGGCGATCCTTCCGCCCTTTTAGACGCTCTTGCCTGGCTGCTGGACCCGGTTTCCGGGCCAGAGCGCCGGGCGCAGATGGGCGCGGCGGGCCGGGCAGTCGTCCAAAATGAGTTTACGCAAGACCTTCAAATTGAGCGCCTGCTGACGCTGTACCACCAGCTTTGCCCCGCTGCTTATTAGCCTATGAAAACGCATTCGCTTG
>CAXTRL010000326.1:2602-4256 GCA_964246575.1 uncultured Armatimonadales bacterium | reverse complement strand
GTCCCTGGCGCTGTTCGGTAAGAACATCACGCCGAACCTGCACGCGCTGGCGTCCCGGTTTGTGCTGCTGGACAACTTCTACGACTGCGGCGAAGCGTCCGGCGACGGCTGGCCCTGGTCGACGCAGGGCCAGGCGTCCGAGTACGTCATCAAAAACCTGCCCTACAACTACAGCGGCCGGGGCCGCAATTATGACTTTGAGGGCGCAAACAACAACTATCCCACCGGCGGCTTCCCCGCCACCGACCCTTACGGGCAGCCGCTGGTGCCGCGCTCACCGTTCCACGATCCCGGCAACAACGGCGTCGCCCCGGCCATTGCCGATGTTTCGGAAGCGCCCGGCGGCCACATTTGGGATGACGCCCGCGCACACATCAATCTTGCCGGAACCGGCTTGACCACCCCCTACCGCAACTACGGCTGCTTTGCGCTGTTCGGTGACAATGTCAACACCCCGGACAACTACCCAGCCGCTCCCGGCCTCCAGCCGGCGGGACATGACGGCGGCGGCATCACGGACATTGACTTTTTCCGCTTTGACACTTCCTACGCCGACAGCGAAGGCCCGGCGCAGGTGGGCAGCCCCTACCCGACCGCAGCTTACGGGCATTACAGCGCCCAAAGCCGCTTCACGGAATGGAACCGCGAGTTCCAGCAAATGCTGACGGCGGACCCGGCCGGCAGCACGGTTCCGGCGTTTGAGACGATCCGGTTCATGCACGACCACACGCAGGGCGTCAGCCCCGGCGCTCACCTGCCGTCAGCGGAAGTCGCCGACAACGACTACGGCATCGGCCAGTTCGTGCAGGCCCTCAGCCAGAGCCGGATTTGGAACTCGTCGGCTGTCTTCATCTTGGAAGACGACGCCCAGGACGGCCCGGACCATGTCGACAGCCACCGCTCCACGTGCTACGTCATCAGCCCGTACATCAAGGCAAGTTCGGTAGACCACACGTTCTACAACACCGACAGCGTCCTGAAGACAATGGAGCTGCTGCTGAATATCCCGCCGCTGGGCCAGTACGACGCGGTCGCTAGTCCAATCCTGGACTTTGACGCCGCGCCGAGCAACGGCAGCGCCTACGCCGCAACCCTGCCAGCCGCGTCAGTTTTGAGCGCCTCCGCGCCGAGTTCCACGGCAAGCGCTCTGCTGCCACTGGAAAAGCTCTGCGCCACGATGGATTTTGTCCACCCGGACAGCGCCCCGGCTGCCCTGCTGAACGAAGTCATCTGGAAAAGCGTCAAGGGCATTCATTCCCAAATGCCCGCGATCCGCCACAGCGTTCAGCTGCCCGGCGCCGCACAGTCTGCCGCCCCGGCGGGCCGCAAAGACAGCGACGACTAACGCCCAAGCAAAACGCTTCAAAACCGAATACCTGCGGCAGCGAGCAGCGTCTGCCGCTTCCCATAAAAAGCCCCGTGTCCAAACAGTGGATACGGGGTTTTTGCTTTCCGGCTTGATTTCCTCGCGGTTGCCGGGTATGCTGTTCCTTGACTATCTTCCAAACCCTCAATGCCGAAACGCTTCGACTTTCCAAGCACGCTGTTGTGCAGGGACGCCGCCTGGCGATCCCAGCCCTTATACACCGCTATCTTTGACGTGGATGAACAATTCCGTGAGCAGACCGTCTAGCTTAACCATTAAGTATTTAAG
>CAXTRL010000326.1:0-2502 GCA_964246575.1 uncultured Armatimonadales bacterium | reverse complement strand
ATAGCATTAAGTATTTAAGATAGCATTAAGTATTTAAGATAGCATTAAGTATTTAAGATAGCATTAAGTATTTAGGATAGCATCAAGTACGTATGACACGCTATGCTTACGTTTTAACTTCTCCTAAATCCTCCGGCCACCCAGCGATGTGCCTGATTTCAGCGCTCTCGGTACGCGGCGCAGATCCTCAAGCAAAAATCACGGTGTTCAGCGACGGGGCGACTCTGGCCAGGCTGAAGCACAGCCGGCATCAGCTTCTTGAGGTAGCCGACGAGTTTCGGGACTGCCCGATGGAAGGCACGCCGTCCCGTACCAGCCGCAGCATCAAAACGACCCTTTTGCAGCGGCTGCAAAGCGATTTTATTTATTTAGACGTAGACACCGTTGTCCTTCAGCCCATTGCTGACCGGCTGAATGAGCCATACAGCATACAACTGGCACCCGACCGGACCCCGGGAATTGCCGAGCCTTGCTTTCCGGTTTGGTTCGCCCCGCAGTTTGAGCAGTTTGGGTGGCCGTGGCCGACTGCCCACTACTACAACAGCGGGGTGATGCTGGTCCGCGCCGACCAGGCTTCCGAAAAGCTGTTTGAAGAATGGCACCGCCGCTGGCGTCAGTTCTTGTCCTGCGGCCTGTACTACGACCAGCCCGCATTGAACAGCAGCATCCACGCGCTGGAAACCCCCGTCGGCCTTCTGCCGCCCCCCTACAACGCCATGGTCCGCGTTCAAGACTCACTGCGGCAGGGAGCTAAAGTGCTTCACTTCTTTTCTGAGGGCCACTATAACAGTGCCGGCGGGAATGCCAAAGGAACTCAGTACATGCAGCTTATCGCCGCCGCCGCTTCCGGCCATAGGCTTAGGGCGGAGCAAATCTATGAAGCCGTTCAAACAGCGGAGCCGCTGGTGGCTGCCGGGGAAGTGCGCCGTGTTCGGGCCGTCCGCCTGCGCCGGGCGTGGCTGTCTTTCTGCCAGCGGATTAAAGAAGCCCACTTTCCCAGCAACGGTCTTTGAGAATTTTTCCAAAATTTTATCAATACCCGCAAACTACTTTGTGAAATAAAGTAGCAAGGAGGGTATAATCCTCGCAGATTGAAAGCGTAGGTATCATGCAATATGCCCCCGATCCCCACTGGAACCACCGAAAACGAAACAAGCAAAGAAGCGCTTTGTATGGACAACCAGACCGAAATGGATAGTTCGCCTGAGACTTTTTCTTCTAAAATCCCCTCTGAAGACGCGCTTCAGCTCCTTGGTCTTATCAACAGCCCTGCCGATCTCAAGCGCCTTGCGCCGGAGCAGCTTAAAACGCTGGCGCAGGAAATCCGCGTTTATTTGACCCAGACTGTCGCCAAGACCGGCGGCCATCTGGCACCGTCGCTCGGCGTAGTCGAGCTGACGCTGGCCCTGCACAAAGTCTACGACCTGCCGAAAGACAAGCTGATTTGGGATGTCGGGCATCAGGGCTACGTACATAAGATACTCACGGGGCGGCGCGAACAGCTTCCGACCATCCGGCAGCACGGCGGCTTGTCGGGGTTTCTAAGAATTGACGAGTCGCCCTTTGATTTGTTCGGCGCGGGCCATGCGTCTACGTCTATCTCGGCGGCGATGGGCTTTGCCAAAGCCCGCGATTTTCGAGGTTCCAAGCATTCGGTCTTGGCGCTCATCGGCGACGGCGCACTCACCGGCGGCATGGCGCTGGAAGGCTTAAATAATGCCGCCGACGACGGCACGGACATCACGATTGTCTTAAACGACAACGAAATGTCCATTGCGGAGAATGTCGGCGCACTGGCAACATACCTTGCCAAGCTTCGCATGGAGCCGCTGTATCAAGCCGGTGAAAATACGGCCAAGCGCATGATCGCCGGAATGCCGGTCGGCAGCAATTTGATTAAAAAGGCTGCCAAAGCGGCAAAGCACACGGCCACCCATTTTGCGACCCCGGCCCACAAGGGTCTGCTGTTTGAGGAAATGGGCTTCACTTATATCGGCCCGATTGACGGCCACAATCTAGACAATTTGGTAGACGTGTTCCAGCACGTCAAGCGGCTCAAAGGCCCGGTGCTGGTGCATGTGCTGACAGTCAAAGGCAAAGGCATCCCCTATGCCGAAGCGAACTCGCGCACTTATCACGGCCTCGGCCGTTTCAGCCCGGACGACGGCAAGACCGAAGCCAAAACTCCCGGCGTCAGCTTCACGGATGCGTTTGTGGAAACGCTGAATGATCTGGCCGAAACCGACGACAAAATTGTCGGCATTACCGCTGCCATGCCGGACGGCACGGGGCTGAACAAGTTCGCCAAGCTGCACCCGGAGCGGTTCTTTGACGTCGGGATTGCTGAGCAGCACGCCGCCGTGTTCGCCGCCGGGCTGGCAGCCGAAGGCTTTAAGCCCGTGGCCGCGATTTACTCCACGTTTCTCCAAAGAGCGTATGACCCGATTATCCACGACATTGCTTTGCAGCATCTGCCGGTGCGCTTCTTTTTAGACCGGGGCG
>CAXTRL010000325.1:0-4299 GCA_964246575.1 uncultured Armatimonadales bacterium | reverse complement strand
CCCGAAGCAGCTTAGCTTCATTCT
The DNA here is from genome assembly GCA_964246575.1 of uncultured Armatimonadales bacterium. Classification (GTDB taxonomy): domain Bacteria; phylum Armatimonadota; class Armatimonadia; order Armatimonadales; family Capsulimonadaceae; genus JANXMY01. The sequence continues at coordinate 4,275 of CAXTRL010000325.1, read as the reverse complement.
GCTGGGCATCCGCACGGGCGACAATATATAGGTCTGGCTGCAAGCCTCGTGCCGACAGGACGATGAATGTGTTCACGGCGTCGGTCGGCGTCACGGCAATCAGCGCCGCCGCGCGTTCAATGCCCGCCCGCAGCAGGACATCGTCGTTTGCGGCGTCCCCTTCCACATGCAGAATGTTTGACTCGCGCAGCATGGTCAGCCGCCCCGGCTCCTGCTCAATGACTAGGTACGGCACTTTGTTTTGCGTGTATCCCTGGGCGATTTCCTGACCAATGCGTCCGTACCCGCAGACAATGTAATGATTTTTCAAGCTGCCGATCACGCGGTCCATCCTTTTCTTGGAAAGAAGCAGCAGGGTCTGCTCGCTGACAAAAGTTTCAATGATTGTGGAAAACAGCCACGCCGCCGTTCCAAGGCCCACCAAGATCAAGATAATCGTAAAGATTTCTCCGGCGACGCTGAGCGGCTTGACTTCGCCGTACCCCACGCTTCCCAGCGTAATCACCGTCATAAACAAAGCATCCAAAACGCTGAGATGCTCTATGACAACATAGCCGAACGTGCCGACCGCCAGCAGCAGCAGACCCAGCAGCAGTGCCAGCCGCAGCCGCAGAAGCGGATTGCGGTAAAAGTCCATCAGCGTCAGCCGGGCCACTCGCAGCTTGGGCCGCTTCCTCATGGCGTCACCGCGACTTTGTTGCCCGGCGAAACGGCGACCGTGTACGTTTTGCTGTGGAACCGGACGCCTTTGATTGTCAGCCCGCCCCACCCCGGAGGCAGGTGCGGGTCGGCGTACAGCACGGCGATACCGTCCCCGGCAATCTTCGTTCCTACCCCAATCTGCCTGGCTTCCACGACTTGCAGGCCCGCAAAGCCGTACAAGACGCTTTGCAGGCAGCCGCCCATGCCGGTGCAAAAGTAGACCCGGTTCGATGTCCGCTTTTCGGCAAACGCATCCCAGGGTCCGCGCTCAAATGGGCGATACGAGTCGTGAAACTGATCCAGAGACGCCTGCCCGCGTCCAAGTTTTGCCGCGATAATCGCCTGCATACTCGCGGTCATCGCCGGGCCGTTCTTGATAGTATGCGCCGAATAAAAGTCCAGCATTCGGCTTGCCGTCTGCGGATCAAACGGCTTTTGGAGGGGATAAAGTAACAGCAGCGTGTCGGCTTGCTTGGCGCTGAAGCGGTCGGTCATCGGCGCGGCGTTTTCCGCCGGAATGCCGCGCGATTTGTCGGCGGGGAAGCACAGGCCATCGGCAATGGTTTTCCAGCGCGGGTCTGCCGTCTGCCCCAGCGTCTTCGCCGCCGAGACTGCCGCCCGCAGGCATGCTTGGACTACGCCGTTCGTATATGCATCGTCGTTCACCACACCTGCGGTCTCATCCGGCGACAGCACCTTGAGTATGTGATATTTGCCGTCCGCGCCGTGCGTCACCCGCGATACCCAGTAGGCCGCCGCTGCCGACAGCACCGGCCAGCCTTCTTTCGCTAAGTAGGCTTTGTCTCCTGTCCAGAGATAATACTGCCACGCCGCCCAGCCGACATCCGCCGTAATATGCCGCTCCTGCGCGAACTCCGCCGGGGCCATTTCCGCGCCCGTGTCCGCGCTTTCCCAGGGGTATTCCGCCCCCGCGAACCCGTGCCTCTGGGCGTTCTTCTTGGCCTGCCCCAGCAGTTTATAACGATACTCTATGATAGACTTCGCGTAGTCCGGGTGCTGGACCAAAAGCGCGGGCAGCATCCAAACTTCCGCGTCCCAAAAGATATGCCCGCCATAGATGTTCGACGACAGGCCCATTGGCGGGATGGAATGGTCGGAGCCGGGATAAGTGGACGACAGCAGGTAAAACAAGTTCGCGTGGGTCACCTGCTGCGCCTCCGGGTCTCCGGTGATAACAATGTCCGAAGTCTTCCAAAAACGCCGCCAATTTTGTCTGCTGTAAAACCGCAAACTGGGGCTTTCGGCATTGTTGCCTTGTATTGTGAACAGCCCTGCCTGCATATCTCCCAAACTGAGAGGGCGAGGTTCTGCGGGGCCTTCCTTGATCCCGAAGTTTTTGACATCAGCGAGTTCGTTTTCCGTCAGCGGCTTAATTTGCCCGGATCGGTAAGTTCCAGATTGATAGCCGCCGACAACTTTTCCCTCTGGCGACAGCAAGTAGCTGACTTTACCGTTGCTGGCATAAAACGGGATCGCGTTATTGGGGTTTGTGCTTTTTAGCATCCACGGGTCAAAGGTTTTTTGGTTGAGAAACAGTTGATTGGCGGCGACAGCTTCGTCATGCGGCGATGGTGCCGTATCGGTTGGTTGTGAGGGTGTTTCGTGGCAGCCGGAAAGCAGGAAGCAGGCAGCGGCAAACAAGGGTATACAGCGGGCGTTCATACGGGTAGAATACGCGCAAGAAGGCGGGAAATCCTGCTTACGCGATGAAGTGAAGGCGCAGGACAGCCTCGGAATTTATTCCGTGGCAGTTCTATTTGCCGCATTCTCACACGCAGCATTGGCAGCAAAAAGCGACGAGGAACATCACATGACGGAAACGAAGAAAATACGCTGGGGAATTGTGGGAGCCACGGCGCAGATCGCGCAGAAGGGCGTCATTCCGGCTATCTTAGCAAGCCCCCATGCGGAGCTGACGGCGGTGGCTTCGCGCAGCCGCGACAGCGCCCAGGAGATCGCGGCGGCGGCGGGGCCGGAGGTCACGGCTTACAGCGACTACGACTCGCTGATTGCCGATGACACCGTAGACGTGGTGTATCTGCCGCTGCCGAACAGCCTGCATTTGGGCTGGGCGGTGGAAGCGATGAACAACGGCAAGCATGTTCTCTGCGAAAAGCCGCTGGCGCTGAACATGACGCAGGCCGAAGAAATGCTGGAAACGGCGGATGCCAATGGCGTCGTGCTGTCTGAAGCGTTTATGTACCGCTACCATCCTTTGCAGCAGGAAATCCAGGACATCGTGCGTGGGGGCGGCCTCGGCGCGGTTCATCTGGTGCGGGCATCCTACTCGTTCGTGCAGACCGACCTTGCAGATTACCGGCGCATTCCCGGCATGGGCGGCGGGGCGCTGTTTGACGTCGGCTGCTACTGCGTCAACATCGCCCGGATGGCGTTCGGCGCGGAGCCGACGGCGGTGACGGCGAAGTCCCTGTATGACCCGGAAACGGGAATTGATACCACGACAACCGCGCTTTTAGAGTTCGGCAACGACGGCATGGCTTTGATAGACTGCTCGTTCTCGCTGACATTTCGGGCGTCGTATGAAATTGTCGGCAGCGACGCCTCAGTCAGCGTCCCGCGCTTTTTGCTCGGCGGCCTGCGGTCCGGGGGCAAGCCGGAAGCGGGCGATTACAAGCTGTCCTATGCCGGAGAGACCGAAGACCGGACCTCCCAGTCCGGCAACATGTATTCTGGCGAAGTGGAAGCGATGTCATGCCGACTGCTCGGCCAAGACAGCTTTTTGCTGCCGCCGACCGACTCACTGCACAACATGAACGCTTTGGACGCCATTGCCGCCAGCGCCCGCTCCGGCCAAAAAATGCTGTTCTAGATGGTTTCTTTAATGGACAAGAACGCCCACCGGGCCGGCAGTTGCACCAATACCCTGAGCGGCATTCGGGGTTGTGCCTGGGATCAGCGCAAAGGAAGCGCTCGCTTTATATGCCCCAGGCAGTGAATACCCCGGTGTCATAGGAGCGCCGACGTTCGGGCTGGTACTGACTACCTGAGTTTCAGAAACGGACTGCCCTGGCGCGAGGGTAGCACTCTGACCAATGTAGACGACATTCGTTGTCGCCTGCAACGGATAGGCGAGGTTGCCGGACTGGTTGGTAACTTCCACAAAGGCTGGTACAGGAGGACCGCTGCCGGGTCCATAAATGCCTTGATAGGTAATCGGGGCGGTAGTTGAGTTTGTCAGCGTGATTGTATAAGTGACCGTGCCGCCGACCGGAACCGTTGTGCGGTCCTCAGTTAGCGTCGCCGTCAGCCCATCAGGGAGAACCGAAGAAGCAATGCGGGGTGCGAGTGGCGCAGACGTGCTGGACGACGAGCTTCCGCCGCAGCCAGCAAGGCTTAACGAAGCAAGTATTCCGGCAGTCCAGAGCAATGCTTTCACAGTGACTTTCATCTTCTATTTGCTTTTGGGCGTAAGGGGAAACCAGCCCTCGGCCCGCAGCGTTTTCGTGATCTTGACGGCGGACGCGGCCCGGTTGAAGGTGTACAAATGGATGCCCGGTGCGCCGTTTTGCAGCAAATCGCGGCACTGGGCCG
>CAXTRL010000324.1:0-4328 GCA_964246575.1 uncultured Armatimonadales bacterium | reverse complement strand
TCAAAGCTTCTTCTGCTGGAAGGTTGCAGCATTCTTCATCCTGACCTCCTGCCGTACTACGACTTGAGCGTTTGGATCGACTGCTCGCTTGAAGCCGCAACCGAGCGCGGCATCCGGCGAGACCGAGCACTCCGGGATCAAGCACAAGGCGCTCACAATGAGCAGCTTTGGCGCACCGTCTGGATGCCGAACGAACAGGATTTCTTCACCAAGTACCAGCCTGCCCGTCTTGCTTCCTACGTTTATCGTGAAAACGCCGCATGAACAAAACTTACCTTATCTTTGAGCGGATGACACATTCGGTGATTTACTTTGTTCAAGCCGTGTCTGTCAAGGAAGCGATCTGTAAATATATTGCTGATCAGCGGCGTGAAAAAGTGGTTTTTCTGCCGGATGGTTCTGTTCAAGATGAAGACGAACATTACCCGCATCCGCTCGCTTATATTGAAGCCCGTGAGAAAGTGCACGGAGAGTGGCAGATACGGGAGCTGCCGGAGTGGGTTTTGCAAGGCTCCGTGGTAGAAGCCTTCTGCGGCGAAAGTCAGAGTGGCCCCGCCTGGGACATCGCCGAGTGCCGTGAGCGCTTCAAGGCAGATTTTCCAAAAGCCCGTGCAAAGGCGTTCGTCTGGTATCTCAAGCAGGGGCATTTAGTCACATTTTATCGCCGAAAGAACCCCTTTGAGATTGTCATTCTCAAGCGTTATCTGTTGAAGTGGCATGGCATAGAATGGAACGGCGATCCTGAACCTATGGTTTTGGATTGGGAAGGGGGCTATGAAGAGATTCTTGATGCTCTTGATATCGTGCCTTACAAGCCAAGAACCCTGTGAAAGCATCAAATGGCACGCTGGCTTGACAAAAATTCTCGGAAACGCTTACACTTGCGTGAGCGTGGGCATAACAGACAGCAGAGGACAAGGCGAGCAGTTTTGTCCGAAAGGGGAAGGTTCCAATGCAGCACCGACAGCTTGGGCGCACCAAGATTGAAACAAGCGCAATTATTTTTGGCGGCTGGCAGTCCGGCAAATCCGAATGGGTCGGCATTGACGACTCAGAAACCATTAAAGCCCATCAAGCGGCGTTTGACAGCGGCGTCACGACGTTTGACACCGCCGAAGCCTACGGCGAGGGCCACAGCGAGCAGATACTCGGCCAGGCGCTCGGCGACAAGCGCGACCAAATCGTGATCGCGTCCAAAGTGTTCGCCGATCACTTGAAGCCGGATCAAGTGGTGGAAGCCTGTGAGCGGTCCCTGAAGAACTTAGGCACGGACCGGATGGACTTGTACCAGATCCACTGGCCGTCGGGGACATTCGGCACCGATGTCGTGCCGATTGAAGAAACCATGGGGGCGATGCTGAAACTGAAAGAGCAAGGCAAAATCCGCGCCATCGGCGTGTCCAACTTCAGCCGGACGCAGCTTCAGGAAGCCGCCGCCGTCGGGCGCGTAGACAGCCTTCAGCCGCCGTATTCTCTCTTTTGGCGTCAAGTGGAAGATGATGCCGGGCCGTACTGCATTGACAACAAAATCTCTATCATCGCCTACTCGCCGCTGGCGCAGGGGCTTCTGACGGGTAAGTTCAAGCGCGGCCATAAGTTTGAAGAAGGCGACAACCGAAGCGGCAACAAGCTGTTTTCCGGCGAAAACTACGAACGCGCCCAGAACGCTTTAGACAAGCTGCGTCCGCTGGCCGACAAGTATGGCGTTTCCGTCGGGGAATTGTCGCTAGCCTGGCTAGTGGCCCAGCCGATGACAAGCGCGATTGTGGGCGCTCGTAATTCGGAGCAGGCCGTCCAGAATGCCGCCGCTGGAGATGTCGAGATTGACGAAGACGATTTGGACGCCATTGACGAGATCGGGCGCACCGTCACCGACCGCCTGGACAAGAACCCGATTATGTGGAATTGGGGCGGCTAAATCCTAGAAAATTGGTGCAGGCCATGCGTATCTCCGAAATCGGCGGCGAAACCGGCCTGATTGAGCGTCTTCGCGGCACCTATGCCGGCGCGTCGGGCGGCGGCCTCGCGCTGGCAATTGGCGATGATGCGGCGGTGCTGGATGTTCCCAGCGGCCTGCAAGTCGTTGTGACGACCGATCTGCTGACTGAAGGCATCCACTTCCGGCGCGACTGGAGCGACGCTTACTCCATTGGCTGGAAGGCGGCGGCAGCCAATTTGTCCGACCTTGCGGCGATGGGGGCGGACCCGACGTTTACGTTTGTGTCTTTGGCCCTGCCGCCGGACGAAACGGTGGAAAGCGTAGAGCGCTTGTACGACGGCCTCTGCGACTGCTTGGGCCGCTACGGGGCCAAGCTGGCCGGCGGGGATACGAACCGGACCGAAAACGGTCTTACGCTGAACATCACCCAGCTTGGAACCGTGCCGTTTGGCCTGGCGCTGAAGCGCACCGGCGCGAGGGTCGGCGACATTCTGCTGCTCACGGGAACGCTCGGCTCTTCCGCCGCCGGCTTGGCCCTACTTCAACAATACGGCGCGGCCCGCGCGGAAAAGATGTGCCGCGCTCTGGTGCAGTCCCACCGCCGCCCGCAGCCGCGCGTGGTCGCGGGCCTGGCATTGCGGGAAACCGGCCTGGTGCATTCCTGTATGGACCTGAGTGACGGCCTCGCCGCAGACTTGCCCAAGCTCTGCGCGGCGTCGGGCGTCGGCGCACAGGTGGACGTGTCCCGGCTGCCGGTGTCGGACGATCTCGCCGCGACCGCTTCGAAGCTTGGCCGTGCCGCATGGGAAGTTGCTTTCACCGGCGGCGAGGACTACGAGCTTCTGCTGTCGGTTGCCCCAGCGGATGTGGAAGCCGTCACCGCCGCCGTCGCCGCGACTGGGACGACGCTGACACCCATCGGCGAGATCACCCGTTCCGGCCTGCGTTTTGACGGCCCGGACGGGGCCGAACTGCCTGCCGCCACCGGCGGTTGGGATCATTTTGCGTTGGGAAAAGGAACGAGTGACTGAAGTTACTCGCCTCCCCACGTATTCCCTTATGACACGCACTTTCCACACGCAAAACGCCGACGAGACACGCGCTTTGGCTGCTCGGCTTGGGGCGCTGCTTCAGCCCGGCGATACCCTCTGCCTCATCGGCGACTTGGGCGCAGGCAAGACGACATGGACGCAGGGGCTGGCGCTTGGCCTCGGCCTGCCTCCCGAAGAACCCGTTAACTCGCCGACATTTACCCTGGTCGCCGAGCATCCCGGTGGACGCATTCCACTGGTGCATTTGGACGTGTATCGTTTGTCCGGCTCTGCCGATTTGTACGACCTGGCCTTTGACGACTACCTCAGCGGCGACAGCGTTGTGGTCATTGAATGGGCCGACAAGATTGCTGATGCGCTTCCCGCAGAGCGCCTTGAAATCACCCTCACGCCGGACACGCCGGACACCCGCCAGATCGTGATGGCGTCTATGGGAGCGCGGGGCGAAGAATTGCTGGCCTTCTTATGACTTTTCTAGCGATGGACACAAGCGGCGCGGTGTGTGTGCTGGCGCTGGCGGAGGACGACGGCAGTGTGCGGGCGGTCAGCTTGTTTGAGAGCAAGCGTACTCTGTCGGTGCGGCTGCTGGGCGAGGTGGATGGGCTGCTGACACGGAATGGCTTGACGCTTGCGGACATGACGGGATTTGCGGTGGGGCTTGGCCCCGGCTCGTTTACCGGCGTGCGCGTGGGGGTGACGACGGCGAAGACGCTGGCGCAAGTTTTGGGGAAGCCGCTGGTCGGGGTCGGGACGCTGGATGCGTATGCGTCGGTGCTGGCAAAGCTGAAATGCCCGGTGATGCCCGTGCTGCCGTCGCGGCGCGGGGAAGTGTATGCGGCGTTATGTCAGGGTGAAGATGGCGTGGAAGCGCCGTTTGCTGCGTCTTTGGATGAGGCACAGGCGCGGCTAGAAGGGCTGCCGGGTGCGGTGCTTTGCGGTGACACACGGCAGCTGCCGGAATGGCATGGCCCGGCAGTGCCGCAGCTTTGGACGCCGCCGGAAGGGCTGGCCCAAATCGCGGCGCGGCGGCTGCAAAACGGCGACACCGACGACTTTTTGAGCCTGGTGCCGCTGTACGTCGTTGCGCCGTCAATCAGCACGCCGAAAGCCGCCCCGTTCCCGAAAGCCGCGCCATGACGACGCTGGGGCGTTATCTGTCGTTTGACCAGGTTGCAGGCGACTACGACCAAACGCGGGTCATTCCTCCCCCGCAGATGGAAGACATCGTTCGGCGGCTGGGGCGCGAAGCCAAGCTGGAGCGCGGCGGGCTGTTTTTGGATGCCGGGGTGGGGACAGGCCGGTTTGCCGCGCCGCTGGCCCGGCTGTACCCGTCGCAG
>CAXTRL010000323.1:0-4336 GCA_964246575.1 uncultured Armatimonadales bacterium | reverse complement strand
TTGCCGTCGTCATGGGGCAGGGCGATAAACTTTTGGCTGTCGCTGACATGGGCGGACGTTTTGGCAAAATAATCCGTGTCATGGACGCCCGCAATCAGCGCCGCGCCGGGCAGAAACATATCCAGCAGCCGCCGCCAAACGGCTTTAACCGGCTCATCCCAGAACACAGTCTGTCCCAGCGCCAGAAACGGCACACCGGGATACTGTTCCCCAATGGTTTGCAGAACATCTAACACGGACGGATCGGCAGAAGCAGCAGTCATAGGTGCGGCGGTCGGCGAAGGCATGAAAAATCTCCCAGCAAAAAGCGGACACCCAAAGTATACCCAAACTTCGGGTACGTTGTTGCCAGGAGGCCCATCCATCTGGTATAACAACTCCCACAATTACAGTTCCCACAAAGTCTGCAAAAAAGCCTTGCAAGGAAGTTTCTATGGTTGACATTCTGCCGTTTCGCGGCATTCGCTACAATCCCGCCGCTGCCGGCGCGGCGCTGGACCAACTGGCCGCGCCGCCGTATGACGTCATCTCGCCGTCCGAGCAGGACGCGCTGTACGCGAAGCATCCCGCAAACATCGTCCGGCTGATTTTGGGGCGCGAAGACGATAAATATGCCCAGGCCGCCCGGCTTTTCCGGGAGTGGCTGGCTTCAGGGACGTTGAAGGCCGAAGAAACGCCGTCTCTGTACGTTTACCGCCAGACGTTCCGCGATCCCGCGACAGGCTGGCCCGTGCCGGAGCGTGTCGGGCTGGTCTGCCTGCTGAAGCTGGAAGATTACAGCACAGGCCGGGTGCTGCCGCATGAAAAGACGCTCTCCGGCCCGAAAGCCGACCGGCTGGACCTGCTGCGGGCGACGGAAGCACAGTTTGAGTCCATTTATGGCCTGTTTTCAGACCCGGACAATGCCGTCCGCAGCTTTATTCAGGAGTACGATGACCGGGAAGACGTGATTGAGCGCGTGGACGGCCTGCTCAACTCCACGCATAAAGTGGAGCGGATTGCCGACGCCGACGCGCAGGCGGTCCTTCAAGAGCTGATGGCGGACAAGGCCGTGTTCATTGCCGACGGCCATCACCGCTATGAAACCGCACTGACTTATCAGCGTGAGGTTCAAGCCGAAGCGGCGGACGGATCGCCGCAGCCTGCCGATTATATCTTGGTGACGCTGACGGCATTTGAAGACGAGGGCCTGCTGGTCCTGCCGACGCACCGCATGGTGCGGGGCGTGTCGGACGAAAAACTGGCCGCGCTGCCGGAAGCGCTGGTGCACTTCACACTGTCGGAAAGCCATCTGGAAACGATAGAAGCCGAGATCGCCGCGCAGGCGGCGTCCGGCAAAGTCGCCTTCGGCGTCATTCTGCCAAGCTCAGTTCAGCTTGCCGTATTGAACACCGATACAACTGCCTTGAGCGCGGCGGAGCGTCTGCCGGTTTCGCTGTTGGGATCACTAATTTTGGACGAAGGCTTAGGAATAGACGCGGCAAAAGTCGCCGGCGGCAGCTTCGTGTCGTACACGCGCGACGTTGCGGAAGCGGCGCAGGCCGTCGCCGGCGGCGGCGCGCAGGCGGCATTCGTGCTGGGCAGGCCGTCGGTGGCGGACGTGGAAGCCGTGTCCCTCGCCGGGGATGTCATGCCGCAGAAGTCTACGTTCTTTTTTCCAAAGCTTCTTTCCGGCCTTGTGCTGCGTGACCTGCGCGATCCGCTGGCGCTGGACCAGGGCCAGGAGGCGTTTTGAGCATTCAGCTTAACAACCATGTCCTGAAGGACACGGCTATTGGGCGCAGACGCCGAGAACTACGCCTTCGGCGCACTCAGACTGCTCTTGAAATCTTCATCTTAGTCCCACGAAGTGGGAGTTCTCGGCGTCCGCGCCCAATAGCCGTGTCCTTCAGGACATGGTTCTTGACCGCCACGGCTTTCGGCCTGCTGTTTGCGCCCACTCTTTTTGCTGCCGTGCCAAAAAAGCTTGTCCCTGCGCCGAACAAGCTGGCTGCCGTGCCGAGCAAACCACCGACTGCGTCGTTGCCGCCATCGTTCTACAACGCCCCAAGCTTTTCGCAGAATGCGCGGCCTTACGAGATGCTTCTGGCGAAGAACCAGTACGCGCGGGACCAAAGCTGCCGCTTCAACAAGATCCTGCGCGGCGACACCCGCCGACCGCAGATTGCGCTGACCTTTGACGATGGGCCGCATCCCGTTTATACGCTTCAGCTTTTGGACATTCTGCGGCGAACACACACGCCCGCGACGTTTTTTGTCGTCGGCGAGCAAGTGGAAAAGAACCCCGGTCTCGTCCGGCTGGAAGTCGCCGAAGGCAACGAAGTCGGTGACCATACCTACGACCATGTCAACCTGACACTGATTCCACCGGAACTAGTCGCATATGAAGTCGGCCGGTGCGACGCCGCAATCACCAAAGCCACGGGAGCGCCGGTGCGGTTTTTCCGCCCGCCCGGCGGCGAGTACAACGGCGAAGTGCTGCGGGAAGCCGCCGGACAGGGCTGCATCACCACGCTTTGGACCGACGACCCCGGCGACTTCATGAAGCCTGCGCCGGCTGTTATTGAAAAACGCACTTTGGCGCATCTGGAAAACGGCGCGATTATTCTGCTCCACGACGGCATTCCCGAAACCCTGGAAGCGCTGCCGGGAATCATCAGCGCGGCGCGTCAGCGGGGCTACCAATTCGTGACCGTCAGTCAGCTTGCCCATACCCATTGAAAGCAAAATGAACTTCCGGGAGCTTTTTGCGTCATTGTTCTGGAAGCCAAAATGAGACACAGCGCGAAACTTCACACCGTTTTCATCTTTTCGTTTCACACTCGCCTTGTTACGCAGTGACCCGACAAATTCGGCAAAACAGGAGACCTTATGAAACCCACCCAAACCCCGCGCCGCTCTTCTCAGGCGTTCACTTTGATTGAGCTGCTCGTCGTCATCGCCATTATCGCGATTCTCGCCGCGATCCTTTTTCCCGTGTTCCAGAAAGTGCGCGAGAACGCTCGCCGCGCTTCCTGCGAGTCCAACCTGCATCAGCTTGGGCTGGCGTTTGTTCAGTATTCGCAGGATGCCGACGAGCAGATGCCGAGCGGGCGGCAGATCCCCGGACTTGACACGACGGCCCCTGCCGGCGCGGGCTGGGCAGGTCAGCTTTATCAGTATGTCAAAGCCACCGGCGTTTACAAATGCCCCGACGACAGCACCGCCACGGTTACCAACACTGGATACACGCAGCAGCCGGTGTCCTATGCCTTTAACCGCTTTCTGCACGGCGGTACGGCAGGCGGCTCCTTGTCCGGCCAGCAGGCACCCGCCAGTACCGTTCTGCTGACGGAAGTTCAGGGTGTCACGTCGCTGTATTCTTCCAGCGCCGATGAAGGCTACAGCGTGGTCAGCAACAATGCCACCGCGCTTTCCGCCGCCGTAGACGGTTTGGACCATTTCTCCCCCAGCACCGCGTCCGTTCCAGCGGACTTCGTCGCCAAGAGCGATGGAACCCCAAACGGCATGAAGTATGCTACAGGCGACATGGGCGGGGTCACGGCCACGACTCAGGCGACTGACTTTACAGGCTTGACCGGCATTCACACCGACGGCTCAAACTTTCTGGCAGCCGACGGTCATGTCAAGTGGCTGCGCGGGGCGGCAGTTTCCCCCGGCACTTCAGCCGGTGCCGCGACGGACGCTCAGGGTGCTACTAACGGCGGCAACAGTGCCGCCGGAACGGGCAACCTCGGCAACTTCACGCTGACGTTCAGCCCGACATAGAACAAAGAGACCTTACCTGGCGTTAAACCGCCGGATGAGGTCTCTGCTTAACCCCTGGCCCATGCCGCCACGTTCGATCTCCAAGTTTAATTTGCGCCCGCTTGTTGGGAAAGTTCCCCAAGATGCTTCCGCTTTTATTGCATTCGCGGACGAAGGATACCAACATGGCACAACGACTCACTTTAGACGATATGGACAACCTTTCGGTCGGCAAAAAAGTCCGGCTGCACCGGCTGATGCACGAGCATGGCCCCGGCAACGGCACGCTGCTCCTGCTGCCGATTGACCAGGGGCTGGAGCATGGCCCGCGCGACTTTTTTACGAACCCTGACTCGGCGGACCCCAATTTCCAGTTCAAGCTGGCAATTGAAGGCAATTATTCCGGCATCGCGCTTCAATACGGCCTGGCCCAGAAGTACGGCACGCCGTATGCCGGGCGGCTGCCGCTGGTTGTCAAACTGAACGGCAAAACGGAAATCCCCTCGGATGCCGATTCGTTTTCGTCCTGCAATGCGTCGGTGGAAGACGCCGTCGCGCTGGGGGCGGATGCCGTTGGGTATACGCTTTA